>JBJXGU010000151.1:0-6632 GCA_046160245.1 Bacteroidia bacterium | reverse complement strand
AGTCATTCCTGTTTCCTTTGATAAAAGCACTAAATCCAAAGCGATTAATGCAGCCTTTGATCAAATAAAGTCACATTATGATTTGGCTGTTATTTTAGATGCAGATAATGTTATGCATATCGACTTTCTTGATAGAGTAAATGCTGCAGCGGTTTCAGGATGTTATGCTATTCAAGGTCATCGTATGGCCAAAAATAAAAATACTCGTTATGCTGTTTTAGATGCGATTTCTGAAGAAGTGAATAATCATATCATGCGAAAGGGTCAAATTGCAGTGGGACTTTCCTCTTCGATCATAGGCTCTGGAATGGCCTTTTCCTACTTATACTTAAAGCAAGTAATGTCGGAAATTGATGCGGTAGGAGGTTTTGATAAAGAACTTGAAATGACATTGATTGATGACAATCATCAAATTGTATATTTAGAGGATGCTATTGTATTGGACGAAAAGGTTCAGAAGTCAGAGGTATTTGTAAACCAAAGAACACGGTGGGTAGCAGCACAAATGGTGTATCTAAAGAAATACTGGATGCGTGGTTTGTACAACCTAATGAGAGGTAGATTTGATTATGCAAACAAAGTGATGCATTATGCATTAGTGCCCAAGGTTATTCTCTTAGGTGTACTATTTTTCATGTTTGTTGTAAACTTAGTCATTCCTTCTATCCAACCCGGTCCATTTTTATGGGTGGGTTTAGCGCTCACTTATTTCGCAGCCTACGCTATAGCTATTCCAAGAAATTACTGGAACAAAGATATGCTTCAAGCTATCAAAAGTTTACCAAAAACAATTTGGGTAATGTGCAAAGCCATGCTCAAAATAAAAGGAGCAAATAAACAGTTTATTCACACTCCGCATACAGCACATTTCGAAAAAACAACTATCTAATAAATTAATCAAATGGCATTTCAAAAAATCAAAGTTTTAGAAACAATTCGACAAGGACAAATTGGAGGTGGTGAATCTCATGTTCTCGACTTAGTAAAAGGATTAAACAAGGACATTTTTGAGCCCGTTGTACTCTCCTTTACTTATGGTCCTATGGTTGATCAATTTATGAAGCTAGGAATCAAAACGCATGTAATAGAAACATTGAAGCCGTTCAATATTTCCACGTACAAAGCGGTGAAAAAGATTTTGAAAGAAGAAGACATTGACATTTTACATGCACACGGAACCCGAGCATTAAGCAATACTATTTTCCCTGCAAAATCACTTGGGATACCTGTAGCATATACGGTGCACGGCTGGAGTTTTCATCAGGATCAAAGTTTTCCTGTAAGAAGAACGCGTGAGTTTTCAGAAAAATACTTAACCAATCAAGTGGACAGAACTATCAGCGTCTCCAATTCCAATCAAAGAGATGGCTTGGAGCGTTTTAATATGAAACGAAGTCAGGTTATCAATTATGGAATTGACCTAGAAAGATTCAATGCCAAACGTCAACTTAATGATATCCGAAATGAGCTTGGAATTCAAGAGGGCAAAACCATCGTAGGTTTTTTGGTTCGCATGACCATACAAAAAGATCCGTTCACATTAATTAAAGCTATTGCTGAAGTTGCTGAAGTAACTCGTGACATTCAGTTTTTATTTATTGGTGATGGAGACTTAAAGCAACAAAGCATAGACTTAGCTGCAAAGCTTGGAGTAAGCGATATGGTTACCTTTCACCCTTTCAGAACCGATATTCCGGAAGTATTAAACACATTTGATATTTATACGCTTCCTTCACTTTGGGAAGGATTACCTATAGGAATGCTTGAAGCGATGGCCATGAGTAAAGCGATTATCGCAACTCCGGTTGATGGTTCCAAAGAAGCCATTATAAGTGGAGAAAATGGAATACTCGTCCCTTGTAAAGATCACCATGCTCTTGCAGAAGCCATTTTAAAACTTCATCAGGACAAAGAACTTAGAAACGGATTTGGAACGGCCGCTCGTAAGACAGTTGAAGAAAGATTTGACTTGAAGATGATGATTCAAAACAATGAAGAATTATACCATTCACTCCTTTTGAGAATGCAAATGGCAGCGTAAAGGATACTAACTATGAGGATTGGGATTGAGGCGTTTAAAATATTCAGAAAAAACAAGCATGGGATAGATATTGTGGCGCTTGAGCAAATCAAACGAATACAATATCTTGACCGGGAAAATCTCTACTTTGTATTTTGCTTCAGCGACTCAGATAACTTCATCCTTGAAGGTACTGAGAATGTTAAAATCATAACACTTCCTCGAATTCCAAGTCCAATCGCTGAGCAATTTCTACTTCCTTTCTTAGCCATTAAATACAATTTAGATATTTTACATTCTACAGGAAACACCTCTCCCCTTTTTGTTCATTGTAAACGAATCATTACACTACACGACATCATCTATCTTCGGAAAGATATTCATTTGAAAGGGGGATCACTTTATCAGCGCATTGGAAATGCCTACCGAAAACTAATTGTTCCGTTTGTACTGCCCAAAGCATCATCCATTTTTACCGTTTCAGAAACAGAAAAAAGGGAAATAGTAAAAACACTTCCCGACTTTCAGAATAGGATTTCAGTCATTTATAATGCTTGCTCGAGTAATTTCAATGCCAAACCAGAGCAAAGCACATTAGCCAGTAAATTAAAATATGGCCTACCCAATGAGCCTTATTTTCTTTTACATGGTAACACGGACCCAAAAAAGAATACGAAAAATGCACTCATTGCCTTTCATCGGTTATTGACCAATGGGAAACTGAAAAGAAAGATTGTAATAACGGATTTAAAAACTTCTGAGATTCATAGAATCATTAAGCAAAACCAGTTGAATGGACTTGAAGAACATATTATTTTGACAAATTACGTCAATCATGAAAATATGCCGGATCTATATACACGAGCTTTTGCATTTCTGTATCCTTCGATTCGAGAAAGTTTTGGCTTGCCGATCATTGAAGCCATGTCATGCGGAACACCCGTTATCACATCCAGTTGTTCCTGTATGCCAGAAATCGCAAAGGACGCAGCTCGCTTTGTGGATCCTTTCGATCCAGCATCAATAGCTGAAGGAATTGAAGAAATCGAAGCGAATGAGTTTTTAAGAAACCAACTTTCAGAAAAAGGATTGTTGCGAAGTAAAGACTTTAGTTGGTCTGCATCTGCTAAGAAACTTATCAGTTTGTATCGACAAACATTACTCTCCAATTTGTCAATCATTATAGGTGACAATGACAAGAAAGATTTTTCATCAGAAAACCATCGAAAAGCTTCTTAACATTATTACAACTATTTCAGCTAATAAAAAGCGGTCAGTTTGAAAATTCAAACTGACCGCTTTATTTTAACAGTATCTATTAAATTCTTCTCCAGGCAGTATTAAAGCCACTAGCCAATTGTGATGGTAAAAAATCCACCAGTTTATTATCTAGCTGCGAAAGAACTTTAATTTTACGAGTGAGCATGGAATAAGGAAATACCTTTTCAATAAAATTCGAATGCTTAAACTGAAGCAAATCGAAACCATGATTTGAAATTAATTGAGTGATTGCATTCTTTGTAAAAAACTGAACGTGCGTCAAATCTTCCGACTGGCTTTGAACGGTACTATTACTGTAACCCATCATCTTTTTAGAACCATTAATAACATTTCCCATCCAGGAATTTGTCATTTGTTGAACGGGACGAGTTACCAATAATTCACGAGGACCCATACCATTGGGTACGGTTGCAATAAAAATTGCATTCGGACGAAGGATCTTTGCCAACGTTGTCATTAACGTAGATGGCTCATGTAAATGCTCCAATACCTCACTGCAGATAACAGCATCGAATTGATCTCCATCGGTTACTTCTTCTGCACTGCAAACTTGAAACTTAACATTTGGAAGTGTATTCTTAGATTTAGCATAACGAATAGCGTTTTCGCTAAAATCGATGCCCAATACTTCATAGCCTAAGCTCCCAATACCTTTTGCAATATTTCCATTGCCACATCCTACATCCAAAATACGTGCTCCAGGAACACAATAGGTTTGAATAATGTCAGCAATAAAATTCAATCTTTTAATGTCAACGGTTTCTGTGAATTCAGTATACCGACCAATGTTAATTTGAGTTTTTTTCATATTTATAGTTTAAACTTTATTTTTGTGTATTAGTCAATAATAAGGGTTCAATCAATTCAGAAATCGCATTTACATTTTCTTCCCATGTATGAGTTAATGCAAAAGCTCTTCTTGCCCTTTCTTTAGTGAGATCATTTTCGGCAATTGCCTTAGTAATTCTTTGTTCGTATTCATCTAAATTTTTAGCTAAATAAGTATACTCTTTAAAATAATCCATAAATGGAGTATGCGTGGCAACAACAGGTTTCCCTACAGCTAAATATTCATCAATCTTTCTTGGATAGTTTCCCATCGTCACTTCATTCATAGCTTGTGGATTGATAGCAATATCAAATCCTTTAATATACGATGGTAAAGTTTCTGGTGCTTTGTTTCCTAAGAAGTAAACATTTGTCATTTGATGCAATTCACTTTTCTTGAATGAATCGTCCTCCGGCCCTACGAACACAAAACTCCATTGTTCATTTCTTCGTGCAAGGTTTGCTAATAATTCCAAATCAAGTCGAAGGGTTGTTAAAAAACCTGTATATCCTATGATGGGTCCTTTAATTGATTTTAATTCCTCCGCTGTTTCAATATTTTCAGGTTCACAGTACATAGAAAAATCACACCCCTGCCCTACCATTTTTGCATTCGGATTAAAAGCGCGAGCATAATTTGCTAAAAACTCTGAATTGGTTGCTACCACATCTGCCTCCCGAATCAACTGCTCTTCCATTTTCAATGCATGCTTTTGAAAATAAGGAATAGTAGTTAAATTGTCTCTGATATAATATATAAATACATCGGGATTAAGGAACTCCTTCAAATAAAAGCAGCGCACCATGTTTTGATCATTAAACAAAGTGATTCGACGCATTCCAATTCTATTCATAGCTCCACGAATATCACTGGCGACTTTTCTATTATTTCTCTTATTTAAAATATCATGAATGCCTTTAAATTGAATCCAGTTGATCGATTCAATCATTTGTTTAGGATACAGGCACCAAAGATTTTCTGTGATTCTAACCAATCCATCTTTTCTACCCTTCATTACATCCACTCTGAATTGTACTTTCTCATCATTCCGACCTTTAAAGAATGTACTTCTATCCAAGGAAGGATTAATATATAGGACACGATTATGCTTTGCGAGTTCAGTTGCAATATTCTTGCAATTACTTCCAATGCTAATGTCCCATGGTTGTAGTCCAACAACAACAATATCTTGTCCGGTTATCATATACTGTTTCTACGACCAACATCCTACATCAGTTACATCTAAATCAACTTATTTAAAGTGGAATTGAACCATTTTGAATAATTTACGTAAAATCAGTCAATAGATCATCAAACATGATTGAATCCATCAAGAAAAACCAAGCATTAAAGAAGCTGCTTCTTTATTTACTCATGCCCAAAAATCAAGCTCGACCGAGACTTTGGGTTAAATTATTCATCAACCCTATAAAGCATAAAAAAGGTAAGGGTTCACGCATTTGCTGGAAAACCAGAATGGATGTCCTACCATTCAATGAATTTTCTTTGGGAAGCAATTCGACTATTGAAGATTTTTCAGTGGTAAACAATGGAATGGGCGCTGTACATATTGGCGACAATACTCGTGTTGGAATTAGCAACGTCCTGATTGGACCTATCCAAATTGGAAACCATGTTATCATAGCACAAAATGTGGTCATGTCGGGATTGAATCATGGATATGAAGATATACAAACTCCAATTCGTCTACAACCTTGTACCACATCAAAAATCACTATTGGAAATGATAGTTGGATTGGCGCCAATGCGGTAATCACTGCAGGAGTATCGATCGGGAAACACGTAATCGTTGCAGCAGGAAGTATTGTTACCAAAAGTGTCCCAGCCTTTTCCATTGTCGCCGGAAACCCTGCGCGAATTATAAAACAATACAATGAAATAACAGGCAATTGGGAAAAACCCTTGCCACATAATACATCATTAAGAGAAGCCGCATGAACCTACTTGAAATCTTATTCTGGACATTTATTTTCATTATTTTCTATGCCTATTTTGGGTATGGAATCCTATTGTATGGACTTGTAAAAGTTAAAGAGCTCTTAACAAAGAATTATACAATTGTCAATCCCCGTTTCGAACCAACGGTAACATTTATTGTACCTTGCTTCAATGAAATCGATATTCTAGAAAGCAAAGTAAGTAATACGTTGCAATTAGATTACCCAAAAGATAAACTTCAGATTCTTTTCATTACGGATGGAAGTACGGATGGATCACACATTAAATTAGAAGAATATAAAAATATTGAAGTCTTACACGACCCCATTCGTAGAGGAAAATCAGCAGCCGAAAACCGCTCTGTGGCTCATGCACATGGCGAAATCATTATATTTTCAGATGCCAATACAGATCTTCCGGCAGGGACTATTAAAAATATGGTTCGTCATTATCTCAATCCAGAAATTGGAGCTGTAAGCGGAGAAAAAAGAATTAGTCAGGGAGAAAAAGAAAATGCAGCTGGAGCCGGCGAAGGATTCTACT
>JBJXGU010000150.1:0-15429 GCA_046160245.1 Bacteroidia bacterium | reverse complement strand
GTAGCCATTCGGGATTTAATGGATGATGTGAAACCAACCTCTTAAAGTGAAATTGAATAATGGAAAAATTTACACTACTCTATACCGATAATAAATCGAAAGCACGTGCTGGAGAAATTGAAACCGCTCATGGTAAAATTCAAACTCCAATTTTTATGCCCGTTGGTACTGCTGGAACTGTGAAAGGTGTGCATCAGCGAGAATTGAAAGAAGATGTGAAAGCGCAAATTATTTTAGGCAATACCTATCATTTGTATTTACGTCCTGGAACAGAATTGTTAGAGAAAGCAGGCGGCTTGCATGGATTTATGAATTGGGACCGTCCCATCCTCACTGATAGTGGTGGCTATCAAGTTTTTTCTTTAAGCGAAATACGAAAGATTAAAGAGGAAGGTGTTCAGTTTACTTCGCATATTGATGGATCAAAACATTTGTTTTCTCCCGAAAGAGCCATCGATATTCAAAGAAGTATTGGTGGTGATATCATCATGGCTTTTGATGAGTGTACTCCCTATCCTTGCGAGGAGAAAGCAGCAAAAAAGTCAATGGAACTTACTCATCGATGGTTAGAACGTTGTTGTAAACACATGGATGCTAATTTGCCATTGTACGGATACAAGCAAAGTCTATTTCCCATTGTTCAAGGAAGTACTTATCCTCATTTACGTAAGCAAAGTGCAGAATTTATTAGCTCCATGGATCGAATTGGAAATGCGATTGGTGGATTGTCGGTGGGTGAACCTATTGACGAAATGTATGAACTCACCGATTTAGTAACCGACATTTTGCCAACTGATAAGCCTCGTTACTTGATGGGCGTAGGCACTCCAGCTAATATTTTAGAGGGAATTGCTCGTGGGGTAGATATGTTCGATTGTGTGATGCCTACTCGAAATGCACGGAATGGAATGCTCTTTACCAGAAATGGAATTATCAATATCAAAAATGAGAAGTGGAAGAATGATTTAAATCCATTGGAGGATGAAGGTACGGGCTATGTAGACAAAACCTATTCTAAGGCTTATTTGCGCCATTTGCACGTATCCAGAGAGATGTTAGCCGCCCAAATCGCTACACTTCATAACCTGGGCTTCTATTTATGGCTGGTCACGGAAGCACGGAATCAAATTCTGACGGGCAATTTTTTAGCTTGGAAAGAAGAAATGGTTAAGAAAGTGAGTCGACGCCTCTAATGAATCTAACGCTTATTTGAAACTATTCTCTACTAGTGAGATGATTTCAGAAAAAATACTAATCAACGAAGCCCTATATTTGCAACGTGAAAATTAAAATCTTAGATCGGTATATCATCATAAAGTTCCTTGGGACTTTCTTTTTCGCTTTGGCATTGATTATTTCAATTGCCATCGTTTTTGATATCAGCGAAAAGATTGATGATTTTCTGGAGAAAGATGCACCTATCAAAGCCATAGTTTTCGACTACTATCTCAACTTCATTCCTTTTTTCGCGAATTTATTTAGTCCACTGTTTATTTTTATTTCCGTTATCTTTTTCACGTCTAAGATGGCTGGCCAAACAGAGATTATAGCCATATTAGCCAGTGGAATTAGTTTTAAGAGGTTATTGGTTCCCTATTTAGTAGCGGCTTTGTTCTTGGCCGGGATCAGCTTTTATTTGAATAATTATGTGTTGCCTCATTCGAATACCGAGAGAATTGCTTTTGAAACAAAGTATATCAAAAATCCTTTCGTGTACAAAAACAAACACGTTCATCGTCAAATTGCGCCCGGACAATTCATCTATTTTGAAAGCTACAATAACTTTGATAAAATCGGGTATCAGTTTTCCTACGAACGAATTGAAAATGGAAGTTTGAATTTTAAATTGCTCTCCGAAAGAATTTTTTGGGATAGCTTGAAGAACAAGTGGACAATCGAAAATTATTTTACGCGTGAAATTAAGGGCATGAATGAAGTGATCTCAACCGGATTCAGAATGGACACTTCTTTGGCGTTCTATCCTGGTGAATTTAATCGTCGAGATAATTTCGTTGAGACGATGGACACGCCAGAGTTAAATAAATACATCGATCAGGAAATCCTACGAGGATCGGAAGAAGTTCCATTTTACCTAGTCGAAAAGTACCGTCGATTCTCCTACCCTTTCGCTACATTTATTTTAACAATTATGGGAGTCTCGCTCTCAAGCCGAAAAGTAAGAGGCGGAATTGGTGTGCAGATTGGTGTGGGAATTCTTTTAAGTTTTACTTACATTATGTTTATGCAAATCAGCCAAACTTTTGCAACCAATGGTAATTTACCAGCCTGGTTAGCCGTTTGGATTCCGAATATTTTCTTTACGATCATCGCAATTTTCCTGTTAAAGAGAGCGGCGGATTAAATAAATTAAGAATTAAGAATTAAGAATTGAAAATTACTGTTTCTGAATAAATTGTGGTTGATACCTTTTTTTTATCTCACAAAATAGTAATGCTTTAATCAGAATTTTTTGTAGTAAAAATTGAAATTGAACAGTTCCACCTGCTTATGAAAATCGTAAGAATTAAAAATTATCCCCTAATTCTGAATTCTGCATTCTTAATTCTGAATTCTACAATGTTATTTAATAAACCAGATAAGTATCTGGTTTATTAAATAACATTGTAGAGTGTATCACGCTCCACCGGAATTCTTCCGGCTTGTGAAATTAAATCTACCAATTCTTTCGTCGATAAAACGGGAACTTGTTCTTCTGCCCCTGCCATTGAATAAATTTTTGTGCTATCATCAATAGTTCCGTCTAAATCATCCACACCAAACGATTGTGTTAATTGGGCAGTACTCCTACCAATCATCGGCCAATAGGCTTTGATATGGTCAAAATTATCGAGGTAAATTCGAGATATGGCAAATACTTTAAGGTCTTCTTGTAATGTACTTTCGATAACATCATCCATATCATTGTCCATGTTGCGGAACTTGAGAGGAATAAAAGTTTGGAATCCTCCGGTCTTGTCTTGTAAGTCACGCAAACGTTTCATGTGATCTACGCGATGTTCTATGGTTTCTATGTGGCCGTACAACATCGTCGCATTGCTTTTTAAACCCACTAAGTGGGTAGCTTCATGAATTTCTAACCATCGGTCGGCATCACATTTATCGGCGCAAATTTTTTCTCTTATTTCTGGCGCGAAAATCTCTGCTCCTCCTCCCGGAATGGAACCTAATCCATTATCCTTTAAAAATTGAATTCCTTCTAACGCCGTCATTTTAGCTTTACGAAACATGTAGTCTAATTCAACAGCTGTAAATGCTTTGATATGTAATTCGGGACGATGGACTCGTATATCTGAAAGTAATTCAGCAAAGAAATTCAAATCTAATTTAGGGTGTACTCCTCCAACAATATGCACTTCGGTAATGGGAATCCCATCATATGCTTTTACTTTGTCGAGCATTTCATTCTTGCTCAACTCCCATCCTTCTTCTTTATGCTTATAATCTTGCGAATAAGAGCAAAACTTGCAAGAAAACACACAAACATTGGTGGGCTCAATATGAAAATTTCGATTGAAGTAAGTTTTTAAACCATTTTTTTGCTCCCTACGATAATTAGCTAAAACCCCACAAGTAGCAACATCAACTTCTTTGTATAAGTAAATAGCATCTTCTTCACTGATCCGTTCATTGGCTTTTACCTTTTGAGAAATCGCTTTAATTTCTTTAGTGCCGTGTTGAATGATATGTTGAATATTGGTCTGATTCATTTTTAATTGCAATTTTCAGGTCCTGCAAAAGAATTTTCGCTAGGAATATAAATAAATCGTACGCTTTCAGAATAAAGATCTCCTTCTACATTTAAGAAATACACCCCACCTCTGAATGGGGTGAGATCAATGGGAATTCCATCTCCAGGATTAACCATCATTCTTTTTTCAGAAAGCAATTGTCCGAGTGCGTTGTACACACGTACCCAACTCAGCTGACTCTTTACATTTTGTGACTTAACACAGATTCCTTGTTGAGAGGTCACTGGATTAGGATATGCTAGGAGATTGCCTCCGCTACAATTTGAAGTAGAAGAATTATTTACTTTGAATCCGGAGCTGATGTAATTATTCACCATCACATCGTCGGATTGCTTTATTCTAAATTCCATGACCTGCGAGCCAGCATTTACACCAATAGTTGGTAAAGTAACTTGAGTAGAAGCTCCTGGCGATAACGTTCCCGACCAGTTAAAAGTTTTTTGAAGACTAGATTGTAATCCATAAAGGATCGTTACATCCGTCAATATGTTACTTCCATTATTTTGAATTCTGACAATAGGATCTAAACATAATTGACCTGCAATCCGGACTGGATTCAATACCGAATCGATGGCAACATCTGCAGTATAAAAATTCGGTAATAGATGACCGTTAGTTATTTTCAACGAATCTCTGATTCCATTCAACGTAGTTCTCATTCTGTAGACTTGACCTGGCGTGAAAAACATCATGCATTTATCGTCGGTGTAGTCCATAAAATTCATGTACATAATACCTGGCGAGACTGGTGAACAATCATCAAGCTCCGGAAAACGCTGACAACGAAAAGTGGGACCTTCTTGATTAGGCGTATCGTCAATAGCTTGTTGCGTAATTGGAAAATCACTAGCGGAGCAATCATTATTATCATCTCCCCAAATATGCGAGAGGACGAGCCAGTGTCCAATTTCATGCGTGCATGTTCTTCCAAAATTATAAGGAGCCTTAGCAATACCGTTTCTACCAAAAGCTTTGTAGTTAATCACAACCCCATCTTGAGAAGCACCTGAACCAGGAAAGTTAGCATATCCTAATGCATTTCCTTCTAATTGACACACCCAAATATTTAGATATTTTGAACGAGGCCATGCATTGGAACCACCTAATGAAGTACTGTAAATAGCGGGGTCGAAAATTGGATACTCTGCAATAGCACTCTGCACTCGAACGATTCCGTTACTGTTATTTCCTGAAGGATCTCTTTGAGCCAGTTTAAATCTAATTTTACTGTCTTTCACTAGACTTATCCAACTTACAGGAACATCTAACGAACTTGCATTATTAGCTGCGAAATCTTCATTTAAAATATCAATTTGCGATTGAATTTCTTCATCGCTAATATTCTGTTGAGTTGAATTGTACAAAACGTGAAATACCACAGGGATCGTAATCGTGGTATCAATCATCGCTGTTGTATTTAATCCAAGTGGCAAACTGCGACTATTTTCCAGTTCAAAATTTTTGCGATAAAGTGCATCCGAACTTAATTTCTTTTGATGTAAATCGTGCGTTAAACATCGTGTTTGAGCGGTCAAAAAACTCGAAATAAAACAAGAGCATACAATGAATAAAATACTGAAATAGCGTTTTTGTTGAAGAAGCATAGAGCCTACAAAAGTACGAAGAAATGCAGCCCGTGTCAAATAGTTAATTGATTGATTTGCAAATCAAAAGGGCCAAACAATAATGTTTAGCCCTTTTAATAGGAATATTATAAATTGTAAACTATTTCGAAATTTGGAATTTCTCTATTTGTCGACCATATTCTGTGATTACTTCTAAGAAATAAAATCCATGAGATAAAGAACTCACATCGACCTTATAAATTCCGTTTTGAACAAAATTTAATTTGTCAGAAAGAACGTTTACTCCCAATGTTGTCAGAACTCGAACTTGTAAATTACCAGATCCAATTTGATTTGGAATTACTACATTCAAGTTGGATTGTGTAGGATTGGGAAACAAATTCATTTTGAAGCTGGGTGCGTTTTCTTGTACGCCAACGAATGGACAAACAACTGGAAGAATTAGTTGTGCAACTTCTATTTCCCAACTTACTCCTACTTCATTATAGGGATGCCATGTATTATCGCTCCATTTTTCCCATCCAGTACCCACTGCAATTTCTCCATCATTACAATGAATGATAGCCAATGTATCTCCTGGATTATAGGTAAACTGAATACCCACATAAACATCGCCGCTCACAGCAATATTAGGAACAAAATCAACCCATGTTAATGAACCTGCTAATGCACCGGCTGCAATAGAATCGTAGGAAACCGTAGCCGTTCCTAGTACCGTATTTGGTTTTCCGGCTGCTCCATTGTCATCCCAAATTGTGACTGTTGCTGTTTGACCTGTTCCTGAACTAGTGCCAACCCCAAAAGCAAAATAAGCTCCATCAATGGTTTGATTGGTTCCAACGATAGTGTATTTGTCGGCTTTTGCAATGTCTGAAAAATCATTATGTCCTGTTACATAACCCCACGGTAAAGCACCAAGAATAGAAGGAGAATGAACTCCTATAACAAAATTAGTAATGGTGTCGCAACTCAACGTTCCCGATGGACTGACTGTAATATATCCTGTTTTTGTTTCTGTATCGTTACCGGTTGCATTCGTAGCCACTAAAGTTACATCATAAGTTCCGGGGGTTGGATAAAGAATATTCGTTGGATTTTGCGAAGTTGAACTCGATGGATTACCACCGTTAAAAGTCCAAACCCATCCTGTTGGAATATTCGTACTTAAATCGGTAAAATTGATGGTGTTTCCTGCAGTAATAGTAGTACTGCTCGCTGAAAAATTAGCCACTGGTGCAGCCACTATAGGTGGATTACAGGTGGTAGACTGAGACAGTGCAACGCGCATCGGTGAATTACTCATCACAGTTTGTATTCTAGCTTTTTGGTTAGCGGTAAACATCTTCAAACATAAATCATCTCCATAATCCATAAAATCCATGAACATGTCGCCATTGGGGCCATTACTGCAGGTAACATGTGGATAAGAAACGCATCCGAAATTGGCGGTTTGCTGCGTAGGGGTATCGGCACAAAAATCATTTCCACAGTTCGCGTCTCCCCAAATATGACGTAGACCTAACCAATGGCCAATTTCATGAGTTGCAGTTCTTCCTTTATGATAAGGAAATTGTACGTTACCTACGCGTCCACATGCCTTATACCAAATTACTACTCCGTCCGTAGTTGCCGTACCAAATGGACCCGATAAACCGGGTAGTCCGCTGCTTGCCGGGAAAGTAGCATGTCCTAAAATATCAAAACCGTTGTCATTATAATCCGGCACTACCCAAATGTTCAAATAATTATTGGTATTCCAAATCGTGTTTGATTTTATGGTTCCGTCAATATATGATTTTTGAAATGGCGGAGTGGTAGTTCCAAAGGTTGTATAGTTGATTCGATTAATTCCAGAAGTGGGTCCACCTTGTGGATCGGTTTGAGCTAGACAAAAATTAATTTCACAATCTGCTGCTACTCCTGTAAAAACACCTGGAATGGTTGCTGTATCAGCATTCAATTTTCTAAAATCTTCATTCAAAACCGCCAATTGAGAATTGATTTGCGCTACTGAAATATTCAAACCAACACCTACATTAACACCATTATGAATGACATGAAAAACCACAGGAATGGTGAATACAGTAGCCGCACCTTTATTACTGTTTTGCGCTTGTTGTTGGATTAACGGTTGAAGCCAATTTTCGTAATCAGCATCCATTACACCGGATCCACAAGAGCGTTTCGTAATCTCTTTTATCGATGGATTACTTGGTTTAGTTTGCCTTTTTTGAGCTAATGTTATCATACTAAATGATAATAAACAGCAAATAAAGAATAGACGGTTTTTCATGTATGTTTTTTTAATGTGTAATAATTAAGAGTTTTGGAGCTATGAAATTAACCAACTCAAAGGGAACATCAAGTATTTGAATGTAATAAATTTACTTTTCCTGCGAAAAATTCATGAGCAAGATGGGCCCTTCTCTGTGAATCAGTTGATTCCAATTTATATGATTAGAATCAATTTGATTCAAATCCAAAATTCTATAGTTGATTTTTTCTTTTGTTTGGATAGCTCGATCCGATCGGAAATGGTATTTTGATTTCGCTTCATCCAGAAGTTTCCTGCATTTTTGATCAGAAAGTTCAACGCCATAAACATTCTTCATCTTATCATACCACGGTATCATAAAATCGGGTTGATGAATCACCCCTTTGTATCCAATTATAGTACTCCTTTTTGCTTCACATAAAAATGAATCGTCTTCTGGCAAACTTAGAAAAAGGGCATTTATTGGAGAGTTTTGAGCAATCCAATGATGCATTTTCTCTAAATCCTTTTGTGGATAATTGCCCAATTTATAACGATATTTTAATTTGTTATAAGGTAGCCATGACGAGTTAAAGATCACGAACGTTGCTATTATTATGAAGCAGGAAAATACAATTCTTAAATACTTGAAATAAGAAGTAATTGGTAGAAATTTAATTTTTTCAGATAAAAAAAGTGAAACAGGTATTACGCCAAACAAAGTGGGCCATATCGTAGTTTTAAACCATTGTGATTTTGCTACAGCAGTAAGGTGCATCCCGCTAAATCCAATAAAATAAACAAAGCATCCTATTGTTGATAGGATAATTAGAACTTTGAAATTTTGGAGTTGTTGCCGTTTTATTCCGTATCGAATACTCAATAAAATAAGACTCCACCATAAAATGGTTTTGAAATAATCCATCAAAGGAAAGCAGGAAGGATTATAATGATGAGAGGCCCTGAAGTAAAATAATATATTAAAATAGTTCTCCTCATCCATATTGCTTGAGATTCCAAATTGCGAATAAAGCATTGGAAACAGCATAGGCCCTGCAAAAAGTAAATAGATGAAAAAGTATTTTATACTATTTGTCCATCGATTTTTATTTGCAATCAAAAAAGAGGAAATAATTAATAGTACAACTAAATGAAATCCAGCTAGGAGTTGAAATAAGGAGGCAAGACCACATAAAGCAAAGGCATAATACATTTTGCCTTTTGAAAAAGTTGAGAAAGCTAATGCACCCAGTGCGATGGAAAGTACCGTACATGTAAGCTGAACATCAATGATGGAATTTCCACCGACCGTAAAATTGTTAAACAAAACGATGAGCAGGGGAGCTATTATAGCCGATAATGGATTTTTACTTATCCGTTCAGAAATTGCGGACACCGTCCACCCTATCATACTAAGACAAATAAAATAAAGAAGGAATACCACCGCAGAGACAGGCATCAAGTAAGCACATACCCTAATTAGATGAGCAAAGTAAAATCGCACGGTAAATTGTGAAGTTTGTAATGGAACGAGGTAATCGTTCTGATATAAACTTGAATCAATTAATTTATAAACATAAGGTAAATGCTCCTCTTGATCTCCATTATTAAATTGATAGCCATGTACCAAAATAAAAAGAATGGCAAACAGAACGGAAAGAAGGAAGCGATCCCTGTTTTTCATCATAACACTATCAGTTCAATGTCATATTTGGTCGTAACTAAATAATTAATCTGCTTAAATCCTTTAGAATAATTTGCAAGAATAGTAAATTTGTAGAATAAAGATATTTTATTATGAGCAATACACGCATCCTTTTAGTTGAAGACGAGCAAAGTCTGGCCGATACCATAAAATTAAACCTTGAATTAGAGGGTTATAAAGTTCAATGGGCGAATGACGGTAAAAAAGCTTTAAAGACTTTTAAACAAGAACGATTTGACCTCATTATTTTAGATGTAATGCTTCCTGAGATGGATGGATTTACCGTTTGTGAGGCCATTCGTTTAGAGAACGAAGTAATTCCCGTTCTCTTTCTAACTGCAAAACACAGTAGCGCCGACCGAGTTACCGGATTAAAAATGGGTGCAGATGATTACCTAACCAAACCCTTTAATTTGGAAGAATTATTGCTCAGAGTTCAAATATTATTGAAACGTGCTACCCGTAATGGGGAAAGTTCAACACCAAGTTTAAGTACCTATACATTGGATAATTTTCTGATCAACTTTTCGGAAATGTCGGTGGGTACTCCTCAAGGCGAGAAAATCAATTTAACCAAGAAAGAAAGTACTCTTTTAAAACTATTGATTGACCGAAAAAATGAAGTGGTTTCAAGAGAACATATTTTGGAAACGGTGTGGGGCTACGACATTTATCCTTCGACACGTACCATCGATAATTTCATTGTTACTTTTCGTAAGTATTTCGAAAAAGACCCTTCAAGTCCCTTGCACTTTCAATCGGTAAGAGGTGTTGGTTATAAATTTGTGGAATAGGTTATAAACACCTCTTGTTAATTGTACTATTAGAATATTGTACTAGGGACTGATTTGCTTTTTCTAATAAACCTCATATTTTATTTTTTAAAGATTGTAAGGTTTAACGATATATTGTTTGGATGCCATTTATGAATTTTATATATTTGGTCTACTGGATTGGCTTTTCAACCTAATGCCATGAAAAGTCAATAACTATAAAAACATACAAACAATTATGAGAAAAATTCAACTAATGATGTTGATGGCTATTATTATGCTGTCAGGGGGGGTACAAGCACAAACCGTTCGAAATTGTGGAACGATGCCGCATTTGCATGATATGGAACAACGTGATCCGGCTACGGCACAAAGAATGCAATCCATCGAAAGAGAAACGAGAAACTGGATCAGTGCAAATGGTTCTAATAAAGTGGCCGCTGTTGTCACCATTCCGGTGGTCATTCATGTTGTATATAATACAGCATCTCAAAATATTTCTGATGCACAGGTCAATTCTCAAATGACTATTTTAAATAATGATTTTAGAAAATTGAATAGTGATATTAGCTTGTTACCGTCTGTCTTCGCCGGACTTGCTGCTGATTGTGAAATTCAGTTTTGCTTAGCTCAACGTGATCCAAGTGGTAATCCAACTACTGGTATTGTACGTAAATCCACTACCACCACTTCTTTCTCTTCTAATGATAATATTAAGAGAAATGCAAATGGCGGATCTGACGCTTGGCCTGCGGGATCTTACTTAAATATTTGGGTAGGAAATTTAAGCGGTGGATTATTAGGATACGCTCAATTTCCAGGAGGAGCAGCTAGTACGGATGGTGTTGTAATTCTTCATTCAGCTTTTGGAAATACAGGAACGGCTGCAGCTCCTTTTAATAAAGGTAGAACTGCAACGCATGAAGTTGGTCATTGGTTAAATCTTCGACATATTTGGGGCGATGCAAGTTGTGGTAATGATCAAGTGACGGATACACCAACTCAACAAACTTCAAATTTTGGATGTCCTTCTTTCCCAAAAGTTACTTGTAGCAATGGACCTAATGGCGATTTGCATATGAATTATATGGACTATACGGATGATGCTTGTATGTATATGTTTACTACCGGACAAAAAACAAGAATGGTAGCTTCATTAAATACCACTCGTGCTTCTTTGTTAACTTCTCAAGGATGTGTACCTCCTGTTTCTGGTTCTTGTGGTGTACCTGCTAGTTTATCAGCATCAGGAGTGACTACTACCACGGCTACTTTAAATTGGGGTGCAGTTTCTGGCGCTACTAATTACAACGTACAATACAAAGCTACATCCTCTGCTACTTGGATTGCAGGAACTTCTTCGGGTACTTCTTTGGCAATTTCTGGATTGTCAGCCTCTACAGCCTATGAATTTCAAGTAAGAGCAAATTGTGCAACTTCTTCAAGTGCATACTCTGCTTCTTCTAATTTTTCTACTACAGCTACTGCTTGTACGGATAGTTACGAAGCGAACAACTCTAGAACTGCTGCTAAAACAATTGCTGTTAACACAAACATTACAGCTTTAATTGGTACTTCAACGGATAAAGATTGGTTTAAATTTACTACCGTTGCCGGTGCTACCAATATTAAAGTTGTTTTGAGTCAGCTCCCATTGGATTATGATCTTACTCTCTACAATTCATCAGGTACACAGTTAGCTATTTCTCAACTGGGCGGAACTTCAACAGAAACGATTATTCGCAATACAACAACCGCAGCTACGTATTATGTGAAGGTTATAGGTTATGGCGGTGCTTTTAGCACTACGAGTTGTTATAACTTAATAGTGAATGCATCGGGTTCTACCTTTAGAAGTAGTGAGTTAACAGAATATACGGAAGGAAATATTAATGCTCAGAAATTAAATAATTCTTCTGAACTAATATTATACCCAAATCCGGCACAAGATCTTATTCAAGTTAACTTCTTTAATGAGGAAAATTCAATCGTAGAAATTTCGATGATTGATTTATTAGGAAAAGTGATCGAGTCGAAGTCAGTGGATGCCACCGAAGGATTTAATACCACTGAAATGAACACTTCTTCCTTGCAAAATGGAATTTATCTGCTTCGTGTGGTTCAAGACGGAGATGTGCAAATTCGTAAATTTGTAGTGAAACATTAAATTTAAAAAATATTGAATTAAAGCCCTTCCTTCGAAGGGCTTTTTTTATTTTTACCAATTCTTAATATTAGAAAACATCATTTAGCTTTTATATGCTCAATTTTATAGAAAGTATTGCACATGCCACTATCGATCTTCCGCCTCGGCGTACGCTCGTTATTTTCCCCACTCAACGTGCTTGTCAGGAGTATAAGAAGGAATATGCTAAGCAAAAAGCAAAAGCCGGATGGCTACCTGTTGTTTTGCCTATTCGTGATTTATTGGGGAAGCTAGATACACCATTTTTACTTGATGATCTTTCCTTGCTACTCAAACTTTATGCAATCCATGTGAAATTTTTCGGCGAAGAAGAGTTTGGATCGTTTATGTCCTATGGGCAGCAAATTATTGATGATTTTAATGAAATCGATCGACAACTTATCAATGCCGATCAGTTGTTTGAAGAAATAGTTGATCTGCGGACGCTGGATGAGCGATTTGAACCCGGAGCAGAAGAGGCCGAGTACATCAAGGCTTTTTGGTCGGAGTTTATTGGAACGACGCATACTCCACTGCAACATTCTTTCTTGAAGTATTGGAAGCAACTTCCAAAACTTTATCAAGAGTTTAATGCGGTACTGCAAAAGGAAAACCAGAGTTATGAAGGAATGGCGTGGCGCTATGTAGTGGATACCATGAGTCAACAAAATTTCTTTAATGAATTTGAACATGTCGCATTCTGTGGTTTTTATGCCTTGAATAAATCGGAGGAAAAAATAATGCTACATCTTCAAAAAGCAGGTAAACTGCATCTTTTTGTTGATTCAGATGAATATTATACGCAACCAAAGTATCATGAAGCAGGAATGTTTTTTAGACGGGGACTGTTAGCAGATAATTCACTTTCTTGGAAACATAATTTGTTTGCTATTCCGAAAGAGAGTTATGCTGTAAAAGGTTGTAATGGTGGCTATGCATTAACGTGTGAATTAGCACAGGATATTCATCGTTTAGTTTCTACCAATCCAGATATTCAGAAGTCGAATGGATTGGTTGTAGTACTTGCCGACGAATCATTAATGTTTTCCTTATATCAACAATGTCAAAGGTTGGGAGTAAACTTAAATCCGTCAATGGGATTTCCACTTAAGTATCATCCTGCTTTTAAAGTACTGAGTGCGATAAAACAATTTCGGAAGTTGCGAACGGAAGATGTGAATGAACTGGTAAAATATCGTCAGTTAGAAGAATTATATCAGGAGCCTTTGATTCATCGCTTTTTCGCACGTGATAAATCGGAATTGTCATCGGTTGGAGCTGAAGAGTTGCCAATAGAGGACACGAATTTCTTTACTTTGATGCTTCATTCGGTAGACCCTTCCATCGAAACAGACAAAAAGAATATTCGATCGTTACTTACTCATTTTAAATTTAACGAGGAAGAATGGATTTATCCTTTGCATCACCACCTACTCCAATACATCGATCAGGTATTTGCAGTTTTGGAACCGCATGAGATGGAATTAAGTAATGAAAATTGGTGGGAACTCTTCATTACTGAATTGGGGTTGGCACGTATCCCCTACTCTGTTGCAGATGGTATTCCGGTGATGGGCTTTTTAGAAACTCGTATTTTAGATTTCGATCATGTGTACATTGCTCCGCTCAATGAAGGGAGTTTACCAAGTTCAACTCCTTCAAAATCGCTCATCCCTTATTCTTTGAGAAAAGCATATCATCTCCCCTGTATGGAGGAGCAAGATGCCGTTACGGCCTATCACTTTTATCGATTACTACAAAGAGCAAAGCATATTCGATTTTATTACACTACGAATTTAAGCGACCAAGGTGCTGGTGAGAAGAGCCGATATCTTTATCAATTGCACCACGAATTGCTGGAGAAATGCCCTCCTAAATCCATTCTTTATGAGCAGCAAGATAGCGTGGTAAATCCAATGATGGTTGAACCCATCATTGTAAATAAATCAGAAGAGATCATCGCTAAGTTAAAAGAAAAATTCTCAGTCGAGTTTTCCGATCCTCAAAAATTTGCAGGACTTAGTGCATCAGCATTGAATACATATAGCGCGTGCTCCTTACGTTTTTATTTTGATCAGTTAGCCGGGATTCGTCCCGAGGATGAGGTGGAAGGATTAAGTGCTGGACATTTTGGAAATGTATTGCATAAAGCGATGGAGATTGCCTACAAAGACCAAGAAGTCATAACGAAGGAATTTATTTTGACCTTATCCGCTCAGGTGGATACCATTGTGGAGCAAGCCATCAAATTGGCGTATGGAAAGCCCGTGCAAACCGGCCATGACTTCCTCATGAAAAAGGTGTTGATTGCCTTAGTGACGAAAATTTTTGAATATGACGTGGAATGCGCTCCCTTCGGGTTAAAAGGATTAGAGCAAAATTTAAAATGGGCGATATCCATTCCCGGACATGGAGATGTCTGGCTAAAGGGAATCATTGATCGATTGGATTTTTATGAGGATCACCTTCGAATTTTAGATTATAAAACGGGTCGAGATACGATTAAAAAAGTAGAAGATTATTCTTCCTTGTTTCAAAACACAGATTTCAAACTGAATGTGCAACTCTTGTTTTACGCGCTGTTGGTTAGAAAAGAGTTTGATAAGGGAGCTCATCAATTGAAAGCCGGAATTTTTAAGCTAAGATCATTCGAGGATGGAATCGACTGGTTGAATGAAGGTGATCGAATTACGGATGCGGTTTTAATTGAATTTCAGCAGCAACTCATTCTAAAAATTGCGGAACTGTTCAATCCTGAAATTCCGTTTGTGCAAACAACCGACTTAAAACAATGTTCTTTCTGCGATTATAAAGGACTGTGTAGTCGACAAGCAACCTGATTAGTATAATTTACCATTTATATATATTATGTAGTCCAATTAAGTTTATATAAGATGGAAGTATTATTCGAGATAAGAATATTAATAAACAGTAATTTCGTACGGTGTGGAGCGGAGGTCGTCCAGGCAATCCCGATAGCTATCGCATGCGCGTCAGGCTAAGAAGAAATTTTTTAGGGAAAATTAACTGTCTTTTCACTCTTAAAAATTAGAGTTTTCTTATAAAAATATTTGCATTGTTTTGCATCTAAAATAGTTTATTGATTGGTACTGATGAGCCCGCCATCCATAAAATTGGATGAAATCCAATTTTATG
>JBJXGU010000149.1:0-2692 GCA_046160245.1 Bacteroidia bacterium | reverse complement strand
CTTACATCTTTATGGAGCGTAATGGTATTCATATCATCGATTTGAATAAAACCCACGCAAAAATGGAAGAAGCTGCTGCTGCTGTAAAGCAAATAGCAAAATCAGGTAAGAAAATTTTATTCGTTGCCACTAAAAAGCAAGCGAAGGAAATTGTTGCCTCTGCAGCTAAATCTGTAAATATGCCTTATATCACTGAGCGCTGGCCAGGTGGTATGTTAACCAACTTCGCTACCCAGCGTAAGTCAGTGAAGAAAATGACTTCACTTGACAAAATGTTGACCGACGGTACCGCAGCTCATCTTTCTAAGAAAGAGCGTTTGATGATGGCACGTCAGAAAACAAAAATGGAAAAATTGATTGGTTCTATCTCTGATCTAAATCGTCTTCCAGCAGCTCTATTTATTGTAGATACTGTAAAAGAACATATCGCTGTTAACGAAGCTATCAATTTAGGAATTCCTACTATCGCTATCAATGACACAAACAGTGATCCTTCATTAATCGATTTCCCAATTCCGGCAAATGATGATGCAAGCAAGTCTGTAGAGTTAATCATGAGCATCATGGTGAAAGCGGTAGAAGAAGGTTTGGCTGAACGTAAAGTAGATAAAGAACAAGAACGTGAGCGTGACGCCGCAAACGAAGAAGAAGCAGAAGACACAAAAATGTCAGCTGTAACTGAAGAAGATGGCGAAGCACCAAGTGCCGGTCGTGGTCCTAAGAGTCCAGGTGGCTCTGGCCGTCCCCGCAAAGCTGGTCCACGTAAATAATCGTGATACACAGAGAGCGGGATGTCTAAAAGCATCCCGTTTTCTATTCTTACTGCGTACTGCGTAGGATATGCGACATAAAAACATTAAAATCATTAGAGTATTTAATTTTTAATATTTAATGTCGTACTTGTAATGTACGAAGCAGTATTCATCTGCAAGGAAAATAAATTTTCGGTAAGATGGACTTATAAAAAATTAAAAATTGTAATTACTATTTAAAATATTAAAATCAAATGTCAACAACAACAACAGTAACTGCAGCCGACGTGAACAAGTTGCGTCAAATGACTGGCGCTGGAATGATGGATTGTAAAAAAGCATTAGCTGAAGCTAATGGTGATTTCGATGCCGCTGTAGATTATCTTCGTAAGAAAGGTCAAAAAGTAGCCGCTAGCCGTGCCGATCGTGATGCGAAAGAAGGTTATATTCTTGCAAAAACAAATGCTGATAATACAGCAGGTTATTTAATTGGAATTAGCTGCGAGACAGATTTCGTTGCGAAAAACCAAGATTTCGTAAACTTCGTTGAATCCGTTTTGAATACGGCAATGGAAAATAATCCAGCCGATGGAGAAGCGTTGAAAGCTTTACCAATGGACGGTGTAACGATCAACGATAAGTTATTTGATATGATCGGAAGAATTGGTGAGAAGATTGAATTGAGTTCATACACTAAAATTACTGCTCCTCGTGTTGTGGTTTATAATCACCCAGGAAATCGTTTGGCTTCTATGGTAGGTCTTTCTTCGGCTGCTGCTTCTGCAGATGCTGGAAAGGATGTAGCAATGCAAATTGCTGCGATGAATCCGGTAGCTATTGATAAGGATGATGTAGACAGCACTATTATCGAGCGTGAATTGGAAATTGCAAAAGATTTAAGTCGTCAGGAAGGAAAGCCTGAAGATATGATTGAGAAAATTGCTTTAGGCAGATTGAATAAATTCTATCAAGAGAATACCTTGTTGAATCAAGCCTATTTAAAGGAAGATAAGAAATCGGTTCGTCAATTCTTGGACAGCGTTGAGAAAGGTCTCACCGTTACTGTTTTCAAGAGAGTGCAATTGGGATAAGATTCATCTTAACATTATTTCAAAAGCCGATCTGGAAAATTCTAGCTCGGCTTTTTTTTTGCTGCTAGCTTCTAGCTGCGGGTCGCCAAATATCGCAACTTATGTCTTCTAATTTGCTCACTGATCATTGTAATATCAAATTATCATCGCGAAGCCTCGCGACATCTTCTAATTAATTTACCAATCCACCAATCCACCATCGCGAAGCCTCGCGACACCAACTCACCAACTCACCAATTCACCAATTCACCAACTCACCAATTCATATGTCAATCGCCGAAACCAATTCCAGATTACATTCTTTACCTTTATCGAACATCATAAACGAGTTCGGAACTCCATTATACATTTATGATGGAAATAAAATTGTATCCCAATACAAACGATTGAATGATGCATTTTCTGGAGTGAAGTTGAAAGTGAAGTATGCTTTGAAAGCGTGTAATAATATTAATATTTTGCGCTTGCTTTTAAAGCAAGGATCAGGTTTGGATGCAGTTTCCATTCAGGAAGTGCAACTCGGACTCAAAGCTGGATTTAGTCCCTCCGAAATTTTGTTTACACCCAATAGTGTAGCTTTTGATGAGTTAGTAGCCGCAGTGGAATTAGGAGTGCAAGTAAATATTGATAACATCTCTTTACTCGAACAGTTCGGACATAAGTACGGAAGTTCTATTCCGTGTTGTATTCGCATCAATCCGCATATTGTGGCGGGCGGAACATCGCATATTCAAACCGGACATATCGATTCTAAGTTTGGAATTTCGATTCATCAAATGCGTCACGTTTTACGCATTATTGAAAAAGAAAAAATTGTGGTGAACGGTTTACACATGCATACAGGTAGTG
>JBJXGU010000148.1:0-5692 GCA_046160245.1 Bacteroidia bacterium | reverse complement strand
CTGCTTTCAACAAATCGTCGGGAGAATTAATATTAAAAAATGAAAATTCATCAGCTTGCAAATCTTTTTCAGCATTCACTAATTTATAGTCAAACTTCTCAATTAGTTTTTGCAATTTATATTCACCTTCCTCCAAACTTTGCTTCCATTTTTTGCTGATGGACTTTGAGTATACGCCCACCATAGGCTCCCAATATTCATTCGACTCTGCTATACAAATTTCGTGATTTTTTGTCAGATTAAAAACTCGAGAAATTAGAACTGAGTCCAGAAAAGGCGTATCGCAAGAAATGACAAAGTTCTGATTCACAGTCGAATGTTCAAGAGCAGAGAGAATTCCAACCGCCGGACCTTTTCCTAAGATTAGATCAGGCACTAAGGGTAAAGAAAATTGCTCATACAATTTATTCGAACTTACAATGAAAATTTGATCCACACATGGGGCTAGATTATCGATAACATGCGCAATCAACATTTTATTTTTAAGCATGAGTAGGCCCTTTTCAGTACCCATACGAGAACTTTTACCGCCCGCCAAAATGTATCCGTTTCTTTGATTATTCATCACCCCGTAAAGATCAATTTATAAACGGCAATCACCAAAACAAAAGCCAGTACTTTCTCCAACACAATTTTATTCCATTTTGATGCGCCAAAAAAGGCGCCTGTAAATCCACCAATCATAACTACTCCCACCAAAATACCCATATTCAAATCCAACTGCATCCCCGCCATTTTTTGTCCGAAAATTCCTGCAATAGAATTCACCAGAATAAAAAG
The DNA here is from genome assembly GCA_046160245.1 of Bacteroidia bacterium. GTDB lineage: Bacteria > Bacteroidota > Bacteroidia > AKYH767-A > OLB10 > JAJTFW01. The sequence continues at coordinate 4,912 of JBJXGU010000148.1, read as the reverse complement.
TGCCGAAACAGCTGCTGTTTCTTTCATCTTCGCCCAACCAAAAAGTAAAATCAAAGGACTTAAAATTATTCCACCTCCGATTCCAATCAACCCGCTAAAAAATCCGATAATACAACCTATCAACAATAAAAAAACAAGAGATGGATTCAATCTGTTTTCTCTTTCCTTCATCTTAAACAAACCCGACAAAGTCAAAATAGGAACACATAAAATCACACCCAAAATCAATTTATAAAGATGCACGTCTACCTCCATCATTCCTCCAATAAAGGCAGTAGGAATTGAAGCGATTGCCAGTGGAAGAAATAAATCTTTTCGAAAAAATCCTTCCTTATAAAAATGATAAAACGATAATCCAGAAACAAAAACATTCATCACTAGCGCAGCGGGACGAATTACATCTGGACTAAAAGAAAACAAGGTCATTAAAGCAATATAACCACTTGCTCCACCGTGTCCGACGCTAGCATATAAAAAAGCAACAACCAATAGCAATACATAAAACAGGATTGGCCATTCCATACAGGATCAATTTCTGATTTCTAATAATTCCACTCTATCACCTTTCGAAATAAACGTTTCTTCCTCTCCCATCACTACCAAAGCATTTGCATTCACGAAAGTGTTTAACTTATAACTTTCCTGATCAGTTAGAACAGAAACCCCTTGAACATCCAACTTTGCTTTTAACAAATTTGTCAGTCCTGACTTTTTACGAAAATCGGTCATTGCCATAGAAGGAATCAACTCTCTTGAGGATTTATTCATAAAAGCATGAATTGAATCTACCACATACACATGAAAGCAGGTCAATACAGATGCCGGGTTTCCGGGGAGACCAAAATAAATTTTATTTTTTTTCGAACCAAAATAAATCGGCTTACCAGGCTTTTGTTTTACTTTATGAAAATGCAATTTCACTTTATGTTCGTGTAATGTGGAAGCTACAAAATCAAAATCACCCACAGAAACGCCACCCGTAAAAAGGATCATATCAGACTTCTTTTCTGCTTCCTTCAATTTTCTTTTCACCTCCTTCTCGTCATCCTTAGCAAACAAAACCATTTCATTTGTAATTCCGTAATTTTTCAAACTTGCGATCAATCCAAAAGAATTACACTCAAAAACTTGTCCTGACTTTAACGTCTTTCCTGGCGTTGTCAATTCATCACCTGTAACGATGATGCTAATACGAGGCTTTGCGAACACTTTCACTTGAGCGATGCCAATGGATGCTAAAAAAGCAATACTTCCTGCAGAAATCACATCTCCCTTTTTCAAAACAATTTTTCCAGCCCGCACATGAGAGGCTTTCTTCCGAATATTTAAACCTACAACAGCCGATGCATCCAAAATAAAAACCTGATTGCCTTTTACCTCTACTTTCTCCTTCATCACAACACAATTTGCCCCTGATGGAATTGGTGCACCTGTAAAAATTTTAGCTACTTCTTGTTTTTTCAATTTCAAATCCGATGTTTTTCCCGCTTGAATCATTGACGTCAGTAAAATCGGAGACTTCTTATCCCATGTCATAAAATTAAAAGCGAAACCATCCATTGCCGATTGATCGAAAGGAGGTGCATCCACCTTTGCACTTATATTTTCCGCTAAAACATGATGCAGGCACTCAGACAATTTCAAACGAATGACTTTTCCTTTTGGCGTATTCTTTATCACCAATCGACGAGCATTTTCGAATGAAATCATCGTATTTTTCTGCATTTATCCTCCAATAGAAATCATAGTACGATTCTCAATCGTATCTCCTGAAATTTCGGTGAGATCACCTATCATTTGTCCACCCCGCGCCCCTTTTTTCTGCCAAACACATTGTTGAATGATCGGAATTATATCTTCTCCCTTTCTTAATGCAGAAAGAATGTCAGCTTCTCCATTCGAGAACAAACAATTCTTCATTTTTCCATCTGAAGTTAATCGAAGGCGATTGCAGGTAGAACAAAAGGGCTCGGTCATGGTACTGATGACAGCAAAAGTCCCTTTATAATTTTCCACTTGAAAACTACGAGCTGTATCATTGGGTCGATCTCTTAACTTAAGAAAATTAAAATTTTCTTCGACCAAGGAAATAATTTCACTCGAAGAAAATACTTGTTGATGATCCCATCCATTGCCTTTGAAAGGCATAAACTCAATAAATCGGATATGCAGATTTGCATTCTTAGTCATCTCAACGAATGCAGGAATCTCTTGATGATTTACATCCTTTAACACTACCATATTCAACTTTACATGAAATCCGCGATTGAGCAACAATTGAATATTTTCAACGACTTTGTTAAAATGTCTACGTTGCGATAAAATTTCAAACGTAGCGGCATCCAATGAGTCGAGGCTAACATTCACTGAACGCAAACCCGTTTCCACAAACAAATCGATGAACTCATCCACTAAAACAGCATTCGTTGTCAACGCTAATTGAATAGGAAATTTTGAAAGTCGAGAAATGATCTCTCTCACTTCCTTTCTGACCAAAGGCTCCCCGCCTGTTAAACGAATTTTAGTTACGCCTAAATCGACAAAGACTTTTGCGATGGACAAAATCTCATCTACGCTCATCATCGAACGAGATGCTAAAAAACTCTCAGGAAGATCGAGAGGCATACAATACAAACATCTCAAATTACACTTATCGGTAAGTGAAATTCTCAAATAATCATGTTTTCTATTGAATGAATCGACTAGCATTTCCAAACTACTTTCTACACTATAAAATATCCCTCCTCAAAATTAGCAAATTACAATGACTTATGTAATTCCGCTTCGTCAGGCCGTTTCTTCTTCCATCTACGGTGACTCCAGAGCCAATATTGAGGTGCATTTAAAATATCTTTTTCAAGCATTTGAGTATGCAATTGGGTGATTTCACCGAATTTGCAATCGGCAGGATTCTCTATCAAATCTCGAAATTCCACATTATAAAAACCCCGCTTCACTTTATGGATACAACAAAACACAACCGGATAATTATAGTCTGTAGCAAACTTCTCTGCACCGAATAGCACTGCGGTTTCTTGATGTAAAAAATTCATCCAGTAGGCTTTCTTAACATTGCCCGGGGACTGATCGGTACCAAAAATAAAAGTGGATATTTCATGTTGTGTTTCATCGAACACTTTTTTCACATCCTTGATGGCAATCATTCTGAGTCCAAATTTACCTCTAGTCGCTCGCATCTTCACATCAAAAAACTGATTCGATAAGGGCTTATAAATTGCGATGCTATTATGCTTGATCGCATTGTCGATAGCGACGGCAAACAGCTCCCAATTATTAAAATGACCACCCGCCATGATTACACTCTTACCTTCATTAAAATACTTGTTCATCACTTCTGGATTCACAAATTTCATTCTTGCTTGAACTTGAGTTTCAGAAATGGAAAATACTTTTAAACTTTCTACGATCAGATCACAGAAGTGCGCATAAAATTTCTTTGCAATCTCAATATGTTCAGTTTTTGTTTTATTCGGAAAAGATCGTTCAATATTTCCAACAATTACATATTTTCTATAGCCGAGCACATAATAAAAGAGAAAAAATAAAAAATCTGAAATTCGATACAATAGAAAGTATGGCAATGCCGAGATAGGCAAAATAATAAGATAATAAAATATGGCAGAGATGAACCGATTGATCATACGTATCATGTAGTCCACAAAATTACAACTAATACTTCACCAATAACAAATCACATCTTAACCCATTCTTTAAGAGTACTCTCAACATGGAAGTTCAGAATGAAAGGCTTAAAATTATAAAAATCCACGCTCTCAAAAATTATGGTCAAAGATCATTTTCGATGAAACAAAAATAATCACAGTGAAGAGAAATGCATCGTAGTACAATAATTTACTAAATCCGATGAATAGAAAATAACAAGATTCATCATACAAAAAAATCCTCTTTGCTTCTTGACTTCCCCACTTAATGAGTCATCAATTCGCAAAGAGGATTTAATTTACTTTTTATTTACTTGCAATAATTATTTAACAATAAGTCTGGAAGTCAATACAGATCCTTCTACATTCACTTTCACCAAATACATTCCTGCATTTAAGCCATTCAATGGGATGTTAAATACATTCTTGCCGGTAGAACCGTTGAATTGCTGAGAATAAACTGACTTACCCAACATATCAAACATATCAATTACATACTTAGAAGAGTTCTTTAAATTCACTTCTAACTGTGTAGATTGACTAGCAGGGTTTGGATAAACAGACATTGAAAATGCATCTGCTACTAATTCATTAACGGTAGTTGTGATACCATATGCACCACGATTAACGTTCAACACTGTTTCAAGATCGGCATCTTGCAACATTCCAATAACACGCATATTATTTGCATTCCAAGTAAGAGGAATTGTAGTTGAAAAAGTGTAAGAATAAGTAGAATTATTAGATACAGAAGAAGGTACCGATCCGGCTTGACCTTCGAATCCACCCATAATATTTCTACCTACAAACTCATAAACCATGCTAGAAAATGGAACCGGATTCGGCTCAGTCTGCCAGTTATGTCCAGCACCCACCAATGGTAAATTCTGCGAAGTTGAACTATAATAGTTAGTCTGATTATACGCTCCAGTAGTTCCAGTCACTTCATCTTCTACCAAAACGGCATTTAATCTATAATTTCCTGTTAAATCAGCAGCGAAAGTTGCAGATACAACCACATCCACTTGACGTGTAACAGCATTAAAATAAGCACTTACACCCACATCTGCAGGAGAAACATCATTAATTCTATCTAAATAGCTAACTCCGAAATCTGATGGATCAACATCTATATCCTTTCTATCAACCGCTCCACTTGGGTATCCAGAAATCAATGTTCCTAATCCAGCATCATAAACAGCATCCGCCATTGGATCCCCATTGTGCAC
>JBJXGU010000147.1:0-2991 GCA_046160245.1 Bacteroidia bacterium | reverse complement strand
AAGTATTGAGATCAAGAGAAATTAAATGGTTGTTTTGAGCTCCATGATTGGTGCTCACCATAATTTTACTTCCTACATTGTCAACTACACCATACTCGTAATTGAAACCTTTGAACAACATTTTAGGAGACATCAGTTGCTTATCCAATTCTTTGTAAAGAATTTCCGTTCCATACGTTCCTTGCGAAACATAAATAAAAAGATACTTTTCATCTTCGGTAACTTGAGCACCATAATAGCGCAATGGATTTTCTTTATCCATAAAGATCATTTTATCAGCATCTTGTTTAGTTCCCAATTTATGATACCATATTTGATGATTCTCATTCTTTGCACTTAACTCTGTTCCAGAAGAAGGTGTTTCATAACGAGAGTAAAAAAATCCATCTTTATACCAAGCTGCGCTGCTAAACTTCACCCATTTCAATTCATCTTCTAACAATTTTGCGCCGTCTACTTGCATCACTTTAATGGTTTGCCAATCGGAACCACTTTCATTAATTCCGTAAGCGACATGTTTTTTATCGTGGCTAAATCCAAGTAAGCTGATGGCGGCAGTACCCTCTTTCGACATTTTATTAGGATCAATAAAAACCATCGGCGTTCCATCAATTCCTTTTTGATAATAGATTACCGATTGATTTTGTAATCCATCATTTTTAGAGAAAAAATAAAATTCACCTACTTTACTTGGCGCCGAAAATTTTTCATAGTTTACAATCTCCGTTAATCTTTTTTTAAATCCATCACGGAAAGGAATTTTAGAAAGGTAAGCATTGGTAACTTTATTTTCTGCTTCTACCCATGCCATCACTTCTTTAGCGGTATCGATTTCCAACCAGCGGTAGGGATCACTTACTTTTGTACCGTGATAATTATCTACGGTATTTCCTTTTACGGTTTTAGGATAGACTAAAGCTTGTGCAGAAACACCTAGACTTAGAAATGTTGAAACCATACAAACGGCAGTAATTATTTTATAATTCATAAGATTGAAATTTAGGATTCAAATTTAGTTAACCTAGATTGATTATTCCCATTACAAATGTAAATTCATCTAAAAAGATTGAATTAGAAACCTTAAGGAAACCCTCCATCAAAATGATGGTACAGATAAATTCCAATCTCGAAGCAAATTGTAAAAAACTACTTCAATTTCAGTTCCTTTTCATTTAGGATAAAACTTGATAAAATCACTCCCGATTTATCGATAGTTACCATCTTCAAAGAGCGATCGCCTTTAGGTCCACTGATATCGAAACGCGCGAAAGAATTATTCGTTACCAAAGTCTGAGGAACACGATTGGGATTCGCTTTTTCTTTTTCACTCAAAGTTCGTGGTCGAGAAGTAAGCGCAGAGCATGTAAAATCGTACATCTTATAGCCACCTTTAGGTTGAAAGGAGATCACTTCGGAGAAATGTCGGTCGCCTGATAAAAACACAACGCCTTCAATTTTATAAGCGACAATAAAATTCATCAGTTCGGTAAATTCACACGAATAATTTCGCATGTATTCCGTGCCGCTTGTAGGATTCAGTACTTGATTACCTACAGCGATAAATTTAAATGTTGCTGTAGAACCTAGTAATTTATCTTTTAACCATGACAATTGCACAGTGCCAAAAAATTCCTTTTCGCAATTTGGTTTTCCTCCTATGGAGTCCCTTAATTGATTCGGTGCACGATGCGAACGATCGTCCATCAGAAAAAAATCGCCATCACTCCATGAGAAAGAAGAATAAATGCCTGCATCTTTTTCTGTTCCATAAGATTTATTTCCCCAATAGCTTTTAAATATTTCTTGAGACGAAGATTTTAATTCAAAAGAGCGATCAAAATTATCACCGCCATAATCGTGATCATCCCAAATGGCGTAATTAGGTCGAGAAGCGAGGATGTCTGATAATTCTTGCGCTTTTCTTTGCAAGGAATAACGATAATTAATTCCGGCACTTGATCCGTAGTCGGAAGGACGGAGATACACATTATCGCCTAGCCATAAATTGAAACTGGTTGCCATGGAAGCCATGGTTCTTAAGATGTAAGTATCTTGTCCATAAGGATCGCCCTGAACATCTAAAACAGGATCATTAAAATACATACAAGATCCAGTTAAGAAAGAAAAATTATACGGATCGGCATCGGGATTTGCTTGATGTGGCTTCGTAGTAAATCCATTCATACGAGATGCGGGAATTACTTTTCCATTTAACAAAATCTCAAAGTTATACGAGGTATTCAACTTCAATTTCACCAATTCAAATTTGATCGGATTATAGGGTTTTCCAAGTTCTGCTGAATAATCCATCTCATAGAAGTAATCAATATTATCTTTTTCCCAATATCGTATCATAGCGGTTTTAACATTTTGACTCACTTCATACCAAACCAGTACAGAACGATGTTCGCTGTAGCCCAACATAGGTCCAGAAATGAGAAGCGGTTCTTGTTGAGCCATAGCCCCCTTTTTAGAAACGCAAATGATCAACGATATTAATAATAGATAGCAAATGGATCTTTTCATAATTCTAATTGTAAAGACGTAAAAGTACAAAAATCAGAGAATTGCGCAAATTTTTCATTTGAGTCAATAGCTTTTTATCATCCTCCCATGAAGGTTGGAAACAAACGGGACCATTCTAACTAGTATTAGTTATCATATTTTTACTGTAACTCTTCAAATTCATAGTGTTTCGATTTTAAATTATCCTTAACTTGGACAAGAATTATGAAATCGACCCTTACCCGCCTAATCCTCCTTATTAGTTTCTGTTTTAATCAATCAAGTGCTCAAACATTTAGTGGAACCGGAGGAAATATTCCTGATAATGGTCCGGGAGTATTTTTTCCGATAACGGTAAGTGGCTTACCCACCACCATCGATACCACTTTTGGAATTATAAAAGTAAATTTGAATATTACTCATACTTATGATGCCGATTTGGATATTTGGCTCATAGCCCCTGACAGTACTTATATAGAACTGAGT
>JBJXGU010000146.1:0-9577 GCA_046160245.1 Bacteroidia bacterium | reverse complement strand
TCTGCGCTTTGTGTTTTGATTCCTCAACAATTAAATCATCTTCGGTTAATTGTAAATCATTTATTCCATGGTTGATTTGCGCATTTTTTAAACTTTCGGTCATGTTGAGCAACGACATATCATCACCATATTGATAACTTCTGTTTTCGCCCTCCCGCTCATCGCCAACGCCTAGTTTAGACGTACGATGATTCCCAATACCGCTCTTTTTTAATTTCCCAAAAATTTGGTCGAGTGCAAACTCACGAAGTGCCGATTCCATTTTAGCCGTCAACAATTTTTTGCCATTTCCTTCACCCGCAGCGCCTTCTTCACCAGGCTCGATTTCTTCCTTGATATAACCCTTTTTCTTTATGTCGGCTTCAAAATCGTCGAAGGTATAATCGTCCGTAAAAATGTTATATTCTTTATCTAACATCTTGAGCCAATCAAAAGCTTCCTCAATATCACCAGAAGAATGGGTGAGTAGATCTTTGAAAATATCAAAAATCCGCTCAAAGGGCGATATATCTTTAGGAATATGCTTACTAAAAATAAACCCTTTCCCAAAGTCAAAATTTATTCCATCCATTTTTTATTGTTTGAATCCCAGTACCTAAACTATCGCTATAACATAGCAACTATCATTAAGTTTTATAAAGGTAGCAATTTTCTATTAAAAAGGTGGTTTCTGGACTCTTACTACAATGTTGCTTTTAGTGGCTAAGTGATTTGGCTTCGGGATGGAAACAAGCTACAAGCCCTGCAGTACTCCACTTTCCAAAAGTACTTCGTGTTGCTTCGACTACGGGGTTTCGTTCTGACTGCAGGGTAAACCTCAAGCTTCAAGAGTGATTTTAGGAGCGAAGTAATTTCACTTCATATATTTTTTCCGCTGCTAGCGCTGCGTGAACGTTGCGCCCGTTGCACCTGCCTGCAGCAGGCAGATTTAAATGGGAATTTGTATGAACTAAAATTTCAAAATTTTCCTTTGAACATCTCATGCAACACGTTTAGCAAGTGAAATTTTACAGAAGAGTAGTAAGAACAAATTAATAATAAGTAAATATGAAAAACACAGCATTGATTACCTACCTAAGACAACGATAACAAGAGTAGCGAGGAATGCAGAAATGAAATCACTACCGAACATGGAAGAATTGGTTGAAAGCGATGGCGTAGTTGATAAGCTTTGGGATATGTACTAGAAGCAATTGAAGCGTATTCATGAAATGATGGTGCTTTGTGATGTGCTGTAAAGAGAAAACGAAGAATTGAAAGCAATCAAAAGTTGATTGAAGAAAATATTAAAGAACAAAGACCGAAGAAGAAAAAGAAAGAGACTTGATACTATTGGCTATTACAAATGGAAAGACTTGACTAAGTATTTGAAATCAATATTTTACAGTGAAATTTGTCATGCCGCACATGAAAATGCGTTAGATCATATTCTTTACTCTTCGTATCAATTAAAAGGACAGGCAACTCCTGACCAATTATTTGTATCTGCAGATGTTATTGAAATAAGCGGATTCCGATATACAAGTTTTTTGAAAACAGTACGAATGATTTATTAAAGTCCGACTAATAAGAAAGGATTTTATGTAAGGACAGAAGTTGGAAAACTTTTTGTGCAAGGTAGAATTACTACTGATGAAGAATACAAAGCAGTTACAGATGTTAAATCAATTGGTAAATTTGAATTGATTGGAAAAGATGAATAGCATTATTTGAAAATGTAAACTTGATTAAAATAAACGCTCTGATTTTTCATTAGGGCTTTTATTATTTTAGCAGAAAATTAAATTGGAAACGAGATTAACGTTTGGGATAGAAGCGAAAATCCTTTTTTATTTTGAGGAACGAAAAATAAAAAAGATTGCAGCGTGTAGCTCAGCCTTCTTTGCCGCCCCTATGCGGCAAGGAAGGGAGCGCCCCAATTATTTTTCTACTATTAATCTTCTTACTAAAACTTTGCTGCCGTTGATGCGAACAAAATAAATTCCGTTGTTTAAATCTGATATATCAAGATTGATTTTGTTGTTGCCCGATTGAAGATTATTTGATGCTGTGTTTTTTATTTCTCTGCCAAGCATATCAACTATTGAAATGGAAATGTTTTCTGCTTTTAGTAAATTGAGTAAAATGGTTGCAGAAGTATTTGCAGGATTTGGATACATATTAATATTTTCGATATAGCTATTTTCAGTTATACCTGTTGCACTATTTCCATATTTTGCTGTTACATAATTTGCATTGGTGGCGGTGGTGAATGTTTGTCCTGTTACGATGATGTCGTTGTTGTTGTCTAAAGTGATGGAGTTGAATTTATCATTCAGATTTAAACCTGCATCGTAAGAAATATTCCAAAGTAAATTTCCGTTGCTATTGTATTTAATGATGCAACCGTTCTTTGTTCCGCCAATTAAATTTTCATAACCGCAGATATAAATGTTTCCTTGTGCATCAGTTGTCATTTGTGAAGGGGATGCACCTAAACTATCTGAACCGTAAAATTTTTGTGTCCATAAAACTGTTCCGCTGTCAATTACCATTGTTACTATTGCATCCAATGGAATGCCGTTTAATAATTCTTTGCATTTTCCTGTAACTACTACAAATCCGTTTGGCAGCCATGTTGTAGAAATTGCAGTGTCGTTTCCGTTTGCTGTGCCGTTATACGTTGTAACCCACAAGCGTGTGCCATAAGTATTTTGTTTCATCGCAACCATATCATTGTTTAAGCCGGCATCTGTCGTACCACACACATATTGATTTTCAGCTGCATCTATTTTTATTGCCATTGGATAATCATCTGCACTGCCGGGTCCATTGTACTTTGAAAACCAGTTTTGAATTCCACCACTTAAAAATTGAAGTGTGGTAATGTCATTTGTGCCGGAACCAAAAAAATTGAATGATTGCAATACAGGATATGCACTTCCTCCCGGTGAGACAGCTATAGCGGTTGGATAATCATCCGCACTTCCTCCTGTGTAATTAATATCCCAGGTTTTTGTACCGCTGCTGTCGCATTTAATTAAATACATATCAAATAAATTTCCGGTTGGAGAATTTACTCTTGCAATGGCGTAAAAGTTTCCTAATGAATCTACATCCATATCAATACCATAGTCATCGTAAGTGCTAAACTGATACGGTTCATAATTTTTGCTCCATATTTTACCTGTGCTGTTGTATTTGCATACGGCAAGGTCGCCATCGTGTAAGGCTGTTGTACCTACTGCATAAACATTTTGCCATTTGTCTATTACTAACCGTTTGCCATAATTTTTATAAGATGCTTGTGTATTGGTGTAATGGTCAGCCCAAAGTTGTACACCACTTGCATCATATTTGATGGTTGTAAAATTCCCACCGCTAAAAGTTTGAAAACTTGTACCCGTTACAAATACATTTCCTATTGCATCAGTAAGTACATAGTTTGATTCGTCTTTACCGGTAAGCGTACCGTTAAAAAAGGAGTCCCACAATTTTGCAGGGGCTTGTGCTGATGCGATTTGGAATGAGCCATTAAACATCAATAAAACGAGTATTAGTTTTTTCATTATTTAATTTTTAAACTGTTTAATTGTTTGCAAAAATGCGTTCGATTTTATTTTGTTGTTTTATTTTGATTAACGAATAATATGTACTGCACCTTTGAATTGTTCGTTTTTAATCGAGATTAAATAAAAGAAAACCCCGTCTGTTACGTCTTCACCATTTTTGTTTTTCCCGTCCCAGCATATTTTTACAGTGTTAGATGAATATACCAAACCACCCCACCGATTAAAGACATCAATCGAAAAACAATCTGCTAAGCTTTCTATTCCTTCTATCTCAAAACAATCATTTTTACCATCTCCATTTGGAGTAAATACATTGGGTATTGTGTTGAATTGAGGAATTTGAAATGAAATGTTTTGTATAGAGAAGGTGTCGCTACAAATTCCATTTGTTGCAATTAGTTGTACAGTTTGATTTTGCAATGTTGAATAATGGTGGACAGGATTTGTTTCATTAGAACTGTTTCCATCACCAAAATTCCAGTAATAGGTTGTAGCATCCGTGCTTTTATTCTCGGTTTTTAATTCTATACCACTACAACTATAATCTAATGTGTAGTCAAAATCAGCTTCAGGAATTTCATTTACCGAAACATTTACAACTGCTGAATTGCTGCATCCATTTACATCCGTTCCGGTAACAGTGTATATTATTCCCAAAGCAGGAGTACAAAAGGTTGTTGCGTTATTGGGAGATGATAAATAAGTAACGGGGTTCCAACTGTAAACAGTAGCTCCACTTGCCGTTAAAGTTGTTGACAGCGTTTCGCATAGATTGGTGTTGCCTGATACTTGAATTTGTGGTGAAGCATTTACTGTAACCATTACATTATCGGTTGCCGTACATCCATTTGTGTTGCTCACGGTTAAAGAATAATTTCCGCTTTGTGAAACGGTAATTGAATTTGAATTTGAAATGGTGTTATTATTTAATTGCCATAGATAATTTGAAAAACCTGTTCCTCCATTTATAATTAGCGAGTTTCCGGCACAAAAAGAAGTGTCGTTAATCAGGCTTACGCTAATGTTGTTTGTGGTTACTAAAACAGTATCATTTGCTACACATCCAATGCTGTCAGTTACAGACAATGTATATGTTCCTTGCTGCGATACATATAAGAATGATGTAGTTACCGGTAGAATAACTCCATTTAGTTGCCATTGATATAGATTAAATCCATTTGCTGGCGAAAGCAAAACAGAATCATTGTTGCAAATGATAATATCAGCGCCTAATGATATTGATGGATTATTTATAGAAATGAAAACAGAATCGGAAGCCGAACATCCAAGCGTATCGGTTATTATTACAGAATAGAATCCTTGTTGTGTTGAAACATTTGTTGCTGTTGAATTATTCAAATTACTGCCATTCAAATGCCATGCATAATTAAATCCTAAGGGTGCAGAAAGTGTTACGATGTTTCCGTTGCAAATAATTGTATCGTTTCCTAATGATACCTGCGGATTATTTACAAACACCAAAAGAGTATCTGCTCCAGTACATCCTGCCGAATCTGTTACTGTAATTGTATATTGACCCTGTTGTGATGCTGTAACTGTTGATGCAGAAGAAATGTTACTTCCGTTTAAATGCCATTGATAGATTAAAAAATTATTAGTTGCGTTTAGCGAAACAGTATTTCCGTTGCAAATAGTAGTGTCGCTGCCAATGTTTACAATAGCTGGTTGCGGTGCGTCTATCTGAACAGGTATGTTAATGCTATCGCAACCCGCTCCATTACAAGAAAGCAAACTCACATTAAACAAACCTGCATTTGGAAAATAAATTCCCTGTGGATTTTGTGCTGATGAAGTATTAGGCACTGCCCCTGGAAAACTCCACTGCCAAGTAGTAGGATTATTAGCAGTTGCATCTGTTAAATTTACAAACATACTATCGCATGAAGAAATAATTGTGGAATTAAAATTTGCAATCGGTGCAACTGCACTTGTCTGGCATGTCATTTTGAAAAACACAGGCTGGTCTGCAATACCATTTACTTTAACAGGTCCATAAGAACCCGGAGTAGTAGGAAAATCCTGAGAGTGTGAAGTAGCACTCACAGTGATGCTGTCATTAAATCCTCCATTATCAATAATAGAAATTTGGGGTGCAGGAAAATCATAGGAAGCACCTGTATAATCAGTATCAGAACCGCCAACAAGAGTAGAACCACCACAAGCATATCCTGTACCTGTTGAATTCAAATGAACTACAAAAAAATCTTTCCATCCTCCGGCAAATGTGGTTTGAAACGCTCCTGATGAGGTGGGGAAATTAATTTCCGCCATTCCGGTAGCATAAGCCTCGCCTGCAGTATTTACAACTACAGCTGTGCCGTTATCCCAATTTGGACCACCAATAAATGTTGAATACAACAAACTATCCCCTGACGCACTTAATTTTACCACATAAGCATCAGTCCCTCCAGCACCTGCATGTATTGTTTGCAAAGCACCAGGTGTAACTGGAAATGCAAATGTCTCAGTACTTCCGATTATAAATGCTTCATCAGTTGCTGGATTTACGGCTATGCCATTAGCAATACCAGGAGTTAAAAAAGTGGAATAACTTAAAGTAACCGGCAAGGTGTTACTTAATTTAGTTACAAAAGACATTGCACCATCCTGACCGGTATTATACACGTTACTATAAGCACCAGGTGTTGTTGGATATACAGGAGGATTAAAACTCGTGTATAAATATCCTGTAATAAAAACATTACCTACATTATTTACTGCAATACTCCTGCCCTTAGCACTTGTGAACGGTCCGCCACCAATTCTTGTTGAATAGATTAAAGAATTATTCCCGCTTTGATTAATATCAAATTTTGCAACAAATACTTCATTATCGCCTGTTGGAAATGTTGATGATGCTTTAACAGGAAAGGTTCCGAATCCAGATGTATAACCAGTAACATAGGCAATTCCATTTGCACCTAAAGCAATATCATATCCTGTTTCACCTCCTGTGCCCCCCAAAAATGTTGCGTAATCCAAGTTAGTACCCGTAGGATTTAAAACTGTTAAAAACGCATCAGAGTTTGTACTATGTACCGGTTGATAAGCATTTGCAGTTGATGGGAAATTGGTAATGCCGGTAATATTTAAGTCAACTACACCGGTAACATATGCTCTGCCCAAACTGTCAACAGCAATGCCTACACCAAATTCCGATGAGTTTCCCGGCAAATAAGTCCAGTATAAAAGTGTTGTACCATCGCTTGAAAATTTTGCTACAAAAACTTCAGGATAAACATTTCCTGGTCCGGAATAGGCACCTGGTGTTATTGGAAAACTTCCATCAACCATTCCTGTTAAATAAACATTTCCATTTAAGTCCATTGCATTGCTAAAGCAATAATTAATGTTATTACTTCCACCAGTGATATTGGTATAGGAGCTCCATACCATTTGAAACAGCGGGTCAATAATCAAATCAAAATTACTGTTGAATTTATCAGAGGCAACAAATCCAAATGTGGAATCATTAATAAGAATATAATTTACTTCAATGATTTGCTTAACATTGTTTATGATTTGCCATGCAACGGGTTTTTTCTGTATTTGTGTAGAATAAGCAGTGGTAACTTCCAATTCGCCACTTTTATTTATGTTAAGTTTTTCAATTCCTTCATAATATGATTGAATGGTTTGTATGTTGCCTCCTTTATGTACTATGTAATCATACTTTAACGCATTACCCACACCATAAAAATGCAAATCAATATTTTTAAAAACTGATTGATACTGAATGGAATTGTATTCGTCAGGATGAATAATCCATTTGTCATGATTGTTCCCCGACAGATATGAATATACACTGCTCTTGCCATTAACACCAAAAACTTTGATTCCCTTAGCGGGATTAACAAACTTTAGATTCCATATAATAAACGGAAGGCTTTCTGTACCATCAGGGTTTTCTATTTCTTTACCTGATTGACCGAAGCTAATACCATCGCTCAAAAAAGAAACAGGAGTGGTGGAAGTTCCTTTGAATAAAATTTCTTTTTGCCACTGACCCTTGTTTTGTAAAAAGGTTACAGGTGATGTTGCTGTTTTATTTTCGCCTGCAAATGCCGACAACGAAAACAAGAAACTAAATGCTATTGTAAAAAAAGTAGGTATTGATTTAATCATTGCGTTTTAATTTTTAATGAGCTTAAAGGTTTGCAAACTTTCATTCGATTTTATTTGACAGAAATAAATTCCATTGTTCAATTCTGTTAAATCAATGGTTATTTTATTTTTTCCTGATGGAAGATTTTTAGTTGGAATGTTTTTTATTTCTCTTCCTGCCACATCATAAATTGAAATGGAAACATTTTTTGTTTCGGATATATAAAATTCTAAATCTGTTGCAGTAGAAAACGGATTTGGAAATGCAGCAATTTCATTTTGATTTGACACACTGTTTGAAATAATATTTGTTGTTCCACCACCCTGCAATGTTTTGTCAATACATTCAAAACCCAAAACGCCATTGGGATTGTAAACATTTATTCCCTCTCCGGCAGTGACTATCCAAAGATTTCCTAAGGTGTCAATATCTAAATCTATTACATATTTTTCAGAAAGGGGAGATGACCCTTGAAGTAATGTTGTGAATACATTGCCTGTTCCATTGAAATAGGAAATCCCTCCATAATAAGGAAAGTTTACAGACTCTTCAGCACTTGCATAAATGGTGTTGGTAGTTTTATCAATTTTTATGTTTGTAACATTATTTGCAGCAATGTTTGAATTGGTAATGTCCCAATGCGTCCATGTGGTTCCATCATATTTCCATAATCCTTCCAATGTGGCGAGCCATATATTGTTGTTTGCATCAAACTCAATGTCGGATATGTGTGTAATTCCAATAGAAGTTAAGTCCCAGATGCTCCAAGTACCGTTGTCGTAAATATCAATGCCTCCAATATGACATACATACATTTTTCCTCCAGAATGAGCTGCAAGGCATGATGGCCAACCTGTTATTCCATTGGTAATATCAAAATGTGTCCATGCATTTGTATTTTTATTATACATAAAAGTATTGTATGTAAAATCAGCTATAAAAAAAACTTGTCCGCTATCAGTAGCAGCAATTTTCTTTATTCCCGAAAACCAAGGATGGGTATTTGTATTGTCCCACACTACCCATGATGAATAATTGTGATAATCTCCATTGGGAATTTGAATGACAATGCCATCAGAAGCGGTATAACTGAACCATATATCACCATCAGGAGTTTCTGTAATACATGTTCCTACATAACTTTGCGCTTGTGGATTTGGAAACAATCCTTCATTTAAAATCCCATACACTTCCCAATTGGGGCATTCCATAACCTGAATTCCACCGTTTCCGTTTGCAAACCACTTATTGTTTTTACTATCAATAAACATATCCTCATTACTGTTTTCAGCTAAGGCAGTACTGTGACGTGTATAAATTTTCCATTGGGTACCGTCAAACTTTCTAACTGAATTTGCTCCGGCAGTCCAAAAATTTCCGTTAACATCAATGTAACAGCTTAGAATAAAATCGTTCGTCCATTCCCATGACCAATTGGTTCCATCAAACATCATCACTCTTGATGAATTGGTAGTTTCGCATAAAATTATTTTGTTACCATTAATATACATATTAGTTGCAGAGAAATTCGCAACAGGCCAAGTTGTATTATTTAAATGAGTCCAGTTGGTGCCATCAAAAATGTCAATATTAAATCCGTTGCAAACCCACACTCGATTTAAAGAGTCAATCATTACTTCGCGGGGCGCACCAGGTGACAAACCGCTGTTCGCTGATGTATATTGTATCCAGTTTAATCCATCATACTTTAATATACCAAGATTGCATGTAATCCATTTGTTGTTATTCTGGTCTATTGCAATATCTGACAGTTGTTCTGTTGGAAGATTAGAGTTAGAAGAATTATAATAGGTCCATGTTGTTCCATTGTAGTGACCTACGCCACCATTAAGAGCAGCATCACCATTAACAACCCATACATCATTATTACTTGCAATAG
>JBJXGU010000145.1:0-3269 GCA_046160245.1 Bacteroidia bacterium | reverse complement strand
GAAAGTGGATCAATGGAGAAGCCCGGAATGTTTAACTTGATTGGTATTTCAGTAACATCCGATTGATACGTAGCTTGACCGCTTATACTAATTTGGGGAAGATAAGCTCGATTTAAAGCGGCTAGATTAAATTTTCGATTTTGTTCCAAATATCCTTTTTGTTTAATGAGAGGATAATTAGAGTTCGCTTTTTCAATAATCGATTCCAACGTAAAACTTTCTTGCGCCGTTGTATCTTGAATTAGCAAGACGAGAAAGAGTAAAATTAAATTCTTCATGAGTTGTTAGATTTAGGGAGAAGAAGTGCTTGTTGTATAAAGAATATGATGGACTCTTTTCTTTTTGTTAGAAGTGTTCGATATTCTTCAGCATTTAGAACAAGAAATTTTTTAAGCATAGGTTCGCCAATAAAAGGAAATACGGTCATGCTCATTACATTCATCCATAAGTCGCGAGCATTTAGGGTGCGGATTTTTCCATCTTTCATTTCCTCTTCAATTTGTTTTATAAAAAGTTCAAAGGGTGGTGGACCGGGCATCTTACTTAGAATTCCGGAAAAAAAACGTTCGGGGTCACGTTGCATTTCATTCAAAACAAATAGGGGTAAATCTGGTTTTTGAATTAATAGTTCAAGATGTGTTTCAACATAGCTTTCAATTTTTTCCATTACACTTCCATCTCCCGAAAAAATGCTGTGTATTTTAGGAACGAATTCAGAAAAGGCATCATTAAAAACCAATTCGAATAAACTCTCTTTATTCTTAAAGTAATAATGCAATAGTGCTTTATTGATCCCGGCTTCATCTGCAATTTCCTGCATGCGGGCACCGCTTGAACCATTCCGGATAAAGACTCTTCGGGCCGCGTTTAATATTTTTTCTTTAGAAGTGAGGTCGAGTTCTTTTTTATCCATTATTTTTAACCAAATGGTTAACAAATGTACTGTAGGCTTTCAAGCATCCTATAGAAATATCAATTAATAATTATAAGTATTTAATTATCAATATCAAAAATTTAACCAATTGGTTAAATAATACGGGCTAGCATCTCTATTAGCATGGAATGGACATAAAAAAACCAGTCTATTTTTAAGGACCGGTTCAAAACAATGCGGCATTATTTCATAAATCGTTGTCAAAAGAAAAAATCGGGGATATCGGGAGCATATTAACTACAAAAGCCGTCACTTACCAAAGTGACGGCTTTTGTAGTTAATTACTTAGAAATTTATTTCGAAATGTTAGAGTTAATAACCGTTGGAGTTGTACCACCTTTCCAGATAGTAGCAATGACTTTTAGGTTAGCTTTATTCCATGCAGGATTTAAATAAATAGAATAAGTCTTGTCGAATTCCTGATTAACCAGAATAGCCGCACTGCTGTTAAATGAAACTCCGGAATAGGTACTAGAGTTACTTGCACGTAGAATGTTGCGGTGATCGTAGGTGTTGTTGGTAGTACTTCCAACCAATTGAGGTGAGATAATATTATCTTCAACAACATAAAGTGCGATTTTATAATCCGAACCGGCATTTTGCGACTTAAAGAACTTTATTTTTGTCTTGACTTTAATTGAATCTCCTTCAATAACTTTACTTAATGCGACACCGGCAATAAGTTTAGAAGTATCGTTCTGGAAAGTGGCAGCAGCATTTATCGCTGCGTTCGTAGAAGTGCTAACAGAGGCATTGTTTAAGCGAAATGAAGGTATACCACTAATTCCAAATGCTGATGACATTGCACTATAGAAAGGATGACCCATTGAAGAGGGAGTAGAAGAGGTAGCATACAATTTCATAGGGGCAATCGTTAATCCTTCCTGTACTAATGTACCGTCAAAAGCAGGACCTCCATATTGTCCGCATGGACCACACCAAGTAGCAGTAAAATCCATTAATAAGGCACGGTTCTTTTTTTGAACAGTCAATGTTGTAGTACCACCACCACCAGTAGGGGGAGCAACTGGCTCCGAAGAGTCCTTTTTACAGCCTGTGAACGCAATGGTCAGAAGTACTGTGAATACTAATAATTTTTTCATGATAAAGTTATTGCTAGAGTTTATGGACACTAATTTAAAGGATTTTATAATACTAAACCAAATTTTCTTTCTTTTTAATTGCTTTTTGACTAGTTACCCCATTTTATAGGGAATATTTACTAATATTTGACGATATTTTAGTCGTATGGGATCAAGGAAATGGATAGATGTAACAACCGGGATTGAAACCTCAACCCCTGTCTGGCCCGGTGATCCGGCTCCCATAATCTCCCTTTTAGCCTCACATGAAGCAGGCGATAACTACCAACTTTCGGAAGTGTTTTTGAATTTACATACTGGAACTCATGTGGACGCACCTTTGCATTTTATTAAAGAGGGAAAGGATGTAACACAAATTCGGTTGGATGCATTGATGGGTGAAGCAAAAGTGTTGGATGCGTCTGCGCAAAAGGTTATTTCTACAGATTGGCTCATGACTAAAAATCTACGTAAAGGCGATCGAGTTTTGTTTAAGACGATGAAGGATACCGATAATCGTCGAGTACAACTTTCTAAAATAGATTTTATAGCACTTGATGTTGATGCAGCGTACTATTTATCTGAACTTGGAATTGTATTAGCAGGCATTGATGGACTTTCAATTGCCACAGCCAATGAATTAAATGAAACACATATCGTACTTCTGAAAAATGATGTGGTGATTGTAGAAGTATTAAATTTCACTGGAATTGAAGAAGGAAACTATGAAATGATTTGTCTGCCCATAAAAATAGAAGACGCAGAAGCAGCTCCTGCAAGAGTGTTGTTGAGGCAAACCTAAGTTGCTTTTTAAAACGTAATCTAATATTATCATTACTTTTGCTTTATTATTTTTGGTTTCATAGTTCCTGCTGGTTGTCAGGGATAGAATAAAAGGTTTTAAGCGAAACTTAGTACTTGACCAGATGGTAGAATTGAATTAAGAATGATTATAGTATATACGATATGAAGTATTTCAAGTAAAGAAATCTATGTTGGGAGTTCTAAATAGGTCAATAGTAAACTGAAGAAAAATTCTACAGAAAGAAACACTAAAAAAGAATGGCGTTATTAAACTCCAATAGGATATAATATTAATTATTTGTAACTTTAAGGGTGAAAAAAACCACAAAATATCATAACGATTTCATTATAGATCGACTTACGAATTCTATAACGAACAATATCTCCGGTGACAGCTTTCCAACTGAAGTTTCACTATTATCAAAGGAAGATTTAAAACAAGTTCAAAA
>JBJXGU010000144.1:0-8604 GCA_046160245.1 Bacteroidia bacterium | reverse complement strand
TTTAAAAAAGAACGCTGACTTTATGGGCGAACTTTTATTAGGTCATTTACGCTATGGAACTTTTGGTGGAAATAATTTTGAAACTTGTCATCCCTTTCTTCGCCAAAATAATTGGATGACCCGAAATTTAGTAGTAGCAGGAAATTTTAATTTGACAAATGTTGAAGAACTGTTCAACGACTTAGTGAGCATCGGACAACATCCTCGTGAGAAAGCCGATACCGTAACGGTGATGGAAAATATTGGTCATTGGCTCGATGAAGAAAATGATTTGTTGTACTATCGCTATAAGCAAGACGGTTTTTCGAAAAAAGATATGAGTCCGATCATTGCTGAAAAACTTGATATCGGAAATATTCTTCGTCGCTCTTCCAAGTTATGGGATGGTGGATATATTATGGCCGGCTTACTCGGACATGGTGATGCTTTTGTTTTGAGAGATCCTTCTGGAATTCGTCCGGCTTGGTATTATGCCGATGATGAAGTGGTTATTGTTACCTCTGAGCGTCCACAAATTCAAACTGCCTTTAATGTTTCGAGTGAAAACATCAAGGAAATTACACCTGGAAGTGCTTTAATCATTAAGAAGAACGGAAAGGTTTACGAAGAAATGATTCGTGAGCCTTTAGAGCGAAAATCATGTTCTTTCGAGCGCATTTATTTTTCAAGAGGAAGTGATAAAGATATTTATCGTGAGCGTCAGATGTTGGGTCGATTACTTTGTCCAACGATTTTGAAAGCGGTAGACAAAGATTTAAAGAATACTGTTTTCTCCTACATACCTAATACCGCTGAAGTGGCGTTTTATGGAATGTTGAAAGGGATGGAAGATTATTTGAAAGAGGTGAAGAAGACCAAAATTCTCGCGATGGGTAATAACATCGACGAAGCGAAGTTGGATGAAATTCTTTCATATAAACCGCGTGCAGAAAAAATTGCAATTAAAGATGCTAAGCTTCGTACGTTCATCACCAATGATAGTGATCGAACGGATATGGTGGCACATATTTACGATATCACTTACGGAACCGTACAGCAAGGCGTCGATAATTTAGTGGTGATTGATGATTCTATCGTTAGAGGAACTACATTACGCAACAGCATCATTCGTATGTTGGATCGTTTGAGTCCAAAAAAAATAGTAATTGTTTCTTCTGCACCACAGATTCGCTATCCCGATTGTTACGGCATCGACATGGCGAAGATTGGTGATTTGATTGCTTTCAAAGCCGTAATCAGTTTGATTGAAGAACGCAACATGGAGCACTTGATTGATCAAGTTTTTGAAGAATGCAAACAAGAACTTACCAAAGGAAATGATGCGCAGAATGTGGTGAAGAAAATTTATGCGCCATTCACCGATGAAGAAATCTCAGCACGTGTAGCTCAATTGGTAACACCTGAAGGAATCAGCGCAGAAGTAGAAGTTATTTTCCAAACCATACCTAATTTGCACAAAGCATGTCCCGACCATCAAGGTGATTGGTATTTCAGTGGTGACTATCCTACACCAGGAGGAAATAGAGTTTCGTGCAAAGCGTTTGTTAATTATGTTTCGGGGTTAAACGAGAGAGCTTATTAGTTAATTCAGAATTAAGAATTATGAATTCAGAATTTTTTGAGTTCATTGCGACGTGAAAATTCCTCCTTCGTTAATTGTAATTTCCTAATGCGGCTGTTTGAATTTTATATAAGATAAATTACGATGCTTTTCTAATCGATGAAATTCAAATCTACCATAAAGCTAGTCTTCCAACTTTGTAATTTACTTTAAGAAAATATGCGACTATGGCGATGAGAATCCCAATTCTTAATTCTTAATTCTTAATTCTTAATTTTTTAATTCCCAACCGGGTGCCACGTCGTTTTAATTTCTTGGGCTGCTAAAATTCGATACGGTGATAATATTTCTTCTTTCGAAAAATCCAACACGCGTTTTAAATTTAACGAGGCGTTTTCTTGAATTAATTTTCGTTGGGCTTGATCGAGATCCGAATATACAATGGCATTCACATCCATATGCGATGAAGCGTGACCAATAAATTCTTTTTGCAAACCGGTGATGATATTCACCACACCACCTGGAACATCAGAAGCGTTTAATACTTCTGCGAAATCGACTGCGGTCATGGGATATTTTTCGCTCGCAAATACAGTACATACATTCCCACCAATGATCATGGGCGCAATTAAATTGACAATGCCTAGTAATCCTTGCTTCTGTGGAGCCAGCACCGTGACCACGCCCGTTGGTTCAGGATAGGAGAAATTAAAATGTGAACTTTCGACCGGATTCACGGAGCTAAATACTTGAATGTATTTATCACACCATCCTGCATAATAGACTAAAACATCAATAGCTGTATCCACTTCCTTTTTAGCACTTGCCACATTATCTCCTTGCTTGCACAAGATGTCAACAAATTGTGCTTTTCTACTTTCTAAAGTTTCTGCGATGCGATATAAAATTTGTCCTTTGTTGTAAGCAGATTTACTCGACCATCCCGACTGCGCTTTTCGATTGGAAACAATGCTCTCGCGTAAATCCTTTCGAGATCCACGGCAGATATTGGCGATGATATTTCCTGACGCATCTTTCAATGGATAAATTCTCCCCGATTCTGTGCGTGGGAATTTACCGTCGATATAAATTTTATACGTTTTGCGTACGTCTAGTCGGGAAGACGTTACGGCGTGACCGTTAGTCGATCCGTTGCTTGGAACTGATTTTATTTTTATTACAGATTTCACTGCTGATTTAGCCGTTGTTTTTACTTTTGGCTTTGCTTTTGATGCTGTTTTCGTTGCCATCTTGATTTTGATCTTGAAAAATATTAAGAAAGTTTTACATAAGGCATTAATCCATGGAGGCCGCCTTCTCGACCCATTCCACTCTCTTTATATCCACCGAAAGGACTTGTAGGATCGAACTTATTATAAGTGTTCGCCCATACTACACCGGCCTTAATTTTACCGGTAACGTTAAATATTTTCGCGCCTTTATCGGTCCACACACCACCACTAAGTCCGTATGGTGTATTATTCGCTTTCTCAATAACTTCTTCCACTGTGCGGAATGTTTGAATCGCTAACACTGGACCAAAAACTTCTTCTTGTACTATGCGATGCGACTGCGCCACATTCATAAACAAAGTAGGGCGAAACCAATATCCTTTAGTGGGAATAGCGCAATCGGGTTGCCAACATTCTCCGCCTTCTTTAATTCCGGCATTCACCAACGATTTAATTTTCGACAATTGCATCTTCGAATTGATGGCACCGATATCGGTATTTTTATCCAAAGGATCACCCACCATCAGGGTGGCAATACGATCTTTCAATTTTCGAATTACTTCCTTTGCTACACCTTCCTGAATAAAGAGTCGGGAACCTGCGCAACAAACATGACCTTGGTTGAAGAAAATTCCGTTGATGATTCCCTCTACAGCCTGATCAATAGCGGCATCTTCAAAAATAATATTAGCGGCTTTCCCGCCTAACTCGAGCGTGTATCTTTTATCGGTTCCGGCAATTGCTTTTTGAATATACTTCCCCACATCGGTAGAGCCTGTAAATGCAATTTTATCAATTCCAGGATGATTCACCAGAGCAGCACCGGTTGCGCCGGCTCCGGTAATAATATTTACAACGCCGGGAGGTAGTTCAGCTTCCTGAAAAATCTCGGCTAATTTCAATGCTGTTAAAGGCGTAGTTTCTGCAGGCTTCAACACCACGGTATTTCCACATGCCAGGGCGGGAGCAATTTTCCATGCGGCCATCAGCAATGGGAAATTCCAGGGGATAATTTGTCCGGCGACACCGATTGGATTCGCTTTCTTACCCGGGAATGCATAATCTAATTTATCGGCCCATCCTGCATTATAAAAAAAATGTGCAGCGGCCAACGGAACATCCACATCTCTGCTTTCACGAATAGGCTTACCACCGTCCATGCTTTCAATCACAGCCAACTCACGTGCTTTCTCTTGAATGATGCGAGCAATGCGATACAAATATTTCCCACGCTCAGCTGCCGGCATCTTCGACCATGTTTTATCATAAGCGGTACGAGCTGCTTTCACTGCCAAATTTACATCCGCAGCATTCGCATCCGCCACCGAAGCAATCTTCTTTTCCGTAGACGGATTTATCGTATCGAAATATTTTTTGCTCGATGGAGCCACAAATTTTCCATTGATAAACAAAGAATATTTCTCCTTCAATTGAATATGTTCCGTCCCTTCTGGCGCAGGAGCGTATTTGAAGTTGCCGGAAAAATTGAGGGGTTTTATTTTGATGGGCTTTTTCATTCGTAGATTTTAACAAAGTTATGGAAAAAGATGTTAGTGGTTAGATGTTGGTTGTTAGATTTTAGGTGCTTTGAAATGGTTTAAACTAGCCAGACTCCTAAAAATAAAGAACCTCAGCAAGGTTCAATATCATTAGCGAAGCGAATCACCAAAACCCACACAACCCCAGCGGGGTTGCACAACGTCGTTGAATATCGGCGTTTGTTTCCACGTGGTTGTGTGACCCCGCTGGGGTCAGGATAAAAAAAATGCAATTCGTTTCTAATAAGGTTTGTCCCCGCTGGGGTCGTGTCCATAAAATATAAACGTCGATTTGGAAATGATTAAATTAATCATTCAATAATTGCCTAACTTTAGATCCACATTCAATTAACCCATGCCTCGTCTCCTCCTATTTTTCATTTTATTCACTCAATCCCTTTCCGCCCAATTCACCGACCGTTACTGGGCATTCGGTGACAGTGCTGCTATTGATTTTAAGAATCTCGCAAATCCTCAACCTGCAAGTAGTATCCTGAGAGTAAGAGGAACGTGTGCGAGCATTTGCGATAGTGTAGGTGATTTACTTTTCTATTGTGGATCTCCAAATTGGGCTCAATGGCAATCTCCAAATAATATTTTCACAGATGGAACAGTTGTGAGTAAAAATCATATTGTTATGCAAAGCGGGGATTCTTTAGTAGGATCTCTATGGTATCAGGAAATGGTGATTGTTCCAGATCCTGGTAATGTAAATCGCTTTTATATTTTCTCAGCAGGCATTACAAGTGTAAAACATGGCCTCTTTTATTCGATTGTAGATTTATCATTTAATGGAGGATTTGGAAAAGTAGTTCAGAAGAATGTTCAACTAAGAAACGATACCATTTGTGACGGGATTACTGCCGTTCGTCATGGCAACGGTAGGGATTGGTGGGTATTAGCTAGAAGCTGGAAAACAGTTCCGACTAATGATATTACGGCTTATTTAGTTAGCCCAAATGGAGTGACAGCAAACCCTACTCAATTCATTGGTCCAAATGTCTCGCTCCAGGGATTTTATAGACTGAAATTTAATAAGAGTGGGAATCATTTATACAACGTCACACCTAATGGAGCCATTGAAAGGTATGATTTTGATAGATGCGATGGGATTTTTTCAAACAGACAAATATATTCGACTCCTTCTGGAAATTATTTGGGCTTTTGGGATTTTGAAATTTCTCCAGATGAAAGCAAACTTTATACAACATTAGTTTACCAGGGTCTTGCCCAAGATGAATCTTATATTATTCAATTTGATTTTAATAATTCCAATTTTCTTTCCAGTGCCGATACACTTTCTATATTTTATGATCCTGATATTTCTGGAGCATTAAAATTAGCTCCTAATGGTAAGATTTATAATAGCTTATATTCTAATGTTTTTGACGCTTGTTTCGACTATTTGTACTGTGCTTCGACAGTAAATAACACTAATTCCAATTTATCTGTGATTAATTATCCTGATAGTCTCGGTGCTTTATGCGATCTTCAAATCTCCTCCTTTTACCTCGGTGGACATAAGGCTTACTTAGGTCTTCCTAACAATCACAACTACGAGCTAGATACTCTTCATGGTAGTCCCTGTGATACTCTCACATCTGTTGGATTAATTGACTTGTTTCCTAAAAATAAAAAGCTAAAACTATACTATGATAAAACCTGGCAAACGGTTTTTGTGAATGCTGAAGAGTTGCAAGGAAGAAATGCAACATTAGAGTTTTATAATATCAATGGGCAATTAATGGAACGAATTTCTTCCGAAACAGATGGGAGCTATTTTTCGAACAGTAGTTTATTTTCTTCTCAAGCCGATGGAGTTTACATTGTGAGATTAAGAACAGAGAAGGAAGTCCTTACGGGGAAGTTTGTGAAGTGGTGAATTGAAATGAGAGTTGTTGCACACCCATTGAATATCCTGCACATTTAACTTAAAAGGAATACCCTTCTAGGTACTCAGCAAAATGGCTTACTTTTTTCATATCGCCCGCATTGAATAAAAATGGAGCTACATCATTGGACATAGCAGTCATGTCAAGCGAAATGCATTTGTTCAACAGTTTTTCTTTAAGGTCGCCAGTATCGCTTATTTGTAATTTCTGTTCGATGTAACGCATATCCGGATGAACCTGCAAGCCCATCAGGAAAACCAAATCAAAAAAGTCACGACCCTTGTTTCGGTTTCTATTGAGGATCGCATAGCATTTTTGAGCCATCAGAATACTCAACGGTGTTGCAGCTATTTTGGTAAACACATCAAATTTGTTCAAAATGGGTTTCTCGGCGTTGAAGTTAAAATGTTGGGCTTCGGTATCAAGCTGAATCAATATCTTCTCTTCTTCATAGCCAGAAAGACCCTGCTTGTATAACAGCCGTGGAAAACGAATGAAACAATGGTAGGCACCTTTGGAAACTGGTTTTATCTCCGCTTCATAGCCCATACGTACCAGCTCTTTGGAAATATGCGCTGAAATCTCATGGAACTCCGCCTCCGTTAAATCGAGGTTGTCAAAGTCGAGGTCTTCGGAGAAACGCTGATTACCGTGTACAATCCGTAAACAGGTACCACCAAGAAAGATCAATTTATTGGCATTAGGACCACTAAAAACGATTTCCAGGATTTTATATTGAAGGTATTCTCTCAGGATAAACCGACGAAATCCCCGAAGCTGTTCTGGATAATATTTTTCTATTTCTTTAATGTCAAGCATGCAGATAAGTATAAAGCAAGTCGATTTTTTTTTGAAGTGTTGGTGATTTAAAAAATTTTAGATATTCCTCCAGCGTAACTGTATCGATGTTGGCAAGTTCATCGCGATTCCATCGCAAAGCTTCGATAGCTGCAATATCATTTATATCTGGACGCAGGTAGAGAAAATCCAACACTGTTTTTTCAGGTGTTGCTATTCGGAAAGGAAATTCGCTGTTTTCATTTACCAAACGATAGCCGAAATAGAATGAGTTCTTCAGCGTAAAGTAATTAAACGTTCCAACCGGCGTAGTGAAGACATTTGTTTTGCGCGTAGAAACGGATTGAATGCTATAAACACCTTCAGGAATGAATCCATAAAAACTAAGCGCTGATTCAAGCGAAATATAGGATGGTTCGTAAAGCTTGTTGGCTATTTGAAACAATGAATGTTCATTAATCTTCCGGTCAGAGAAAATGTAACAGCCATTTCTAAGCTTTTTAATGTATCCCTTTTTCTGCCAGTTGATCAGGTTTTTTGTATCGAATTCAGGAAACGACATTCGGATATAGGCCAGCGTAATGACCGGAAATTCTTCAAGAGTTTTCCTGAATAAATGGTACATGTATTTCTGTTTTAGGATAAATATAGTAATAAATAGAAATGAATGGCAATATTATTTTTCACGGTGAGGCTTAAACAACAGATTATCAGTAAGAATTTGATGACGTTTCTGTCGATGCATCACTGACGCTTGGGGAGGAGGACTCGTGTCGTTGAAAAAAGCATGATTTATTGCATCTTCTTCGCAAACTGATGTTGTGTAAATGGTGAGACTAAGTACCGAGAAGGAGGTTTTTGAATGGTAGTTTTTATCGCAGGGGATTATTTGGTGAATATTGCTTGTAGTACGTTATAATGGGGCTTCTAGCTTCTAGCTGCTGGCTACTAGTTTTTTATTTTTGCATTGTATTTATTGCATTGATTCAAATTTTTCAACACGAGGCACTAGAGAACACAAAAGAGCACAAGAAAATACAAGCGATTAAACTATAGTGCACTTAGTGACCTCTAGTGCCTAGTGTGTTAAAAAGAGAATTAGCTTGTAAGTCGCATTCCATTTCAAAAGATGAAGCAGCTAGCAGCCAGCAGCTAACCAAGATCGCGAACTGAAAACATTACAGAAATTAAATTCCATACGTAACAAACTAACTCATCAACTCCGCCAACACTTCATGCGAACGAATACTGAATCCTTGGGTGTGGTGTAGTTCGAAGTAGGTGATGATGGCTTGGAGAATGTGCTTGCGTTCGTCGGCAGTCATTTTCATTTCGTGCGTGTCTTCGAGTGTTTGTTCGAGTAGTTCGTCGAAGCGTTGACTTAAATTATAGTCGACAAAGTAAGGATGCATGGGTTTGCTTTCGCGGAAAACTCCTTCTTTTAAATCGAAGCAACGCGTATGGTTGGAAAATCTTCCGCTCGGATAAAATCCCAAGTAGCGTGTGAGTTGTAAGCAAAAAATTAAATGGAATCGACTGGTTGTTTCTGGATGGAGGTCGAGGATTTGAATGCTGTGGTCAAT
>JBJXGU010000143.1:0-13844 GCA_046160245.1 Bacteroidia bacterium | reverse complement strand
CAATGAATCGATATTCTTCCATTGATGGTGGGTATACCTGGACAGGCAGTACTGCCTTGGTGGCTTCAGCAAGCGCTCGTCCCCGATTGTATATGAGCGGTACCAGACTTATCGTTAATTATTATGCTGCCGTTGCTAATACTTCGCTTATTCGCGCCGGCTCTTATAATGAAACAGCTCCCGGACAAATTACTCCTGATGTTTTTCTTGATTTGGTTCTTCCCGGATTGCCTCATGCGCAAATGGCATCAGTAATGGTAGCCAATAAGGTTTGGTTTCTGTTCACAGAAGGTGCCGCTTCTAATGTAATTAAATACAAACTGAGTAATGATAATGGTGCTACCTACGGAAATGAAACCGTGTTAGCAGGAAATATGAATGTGAACGCGCAGTGTTTTGACGCCGTTCATTATTCCGATGTAACTGGCATGGGCATGAAGATGGTTTACTATTCTGACAGTGTGGGCGTAAATAAGAAAATGAATTTTATTTCGGCCACTTCTTTAGCTCCAACTGTGTTTTCAGTTCCGGAGGTTTTTAGTGATTTTTTACCTGATTGTATCAATATACCTACACTTCCCTCAATAGTAGCGCCTAGTGCCGATGTGGGTGTTGTTTGGATTCAATCCAATGCAGGAATACCCGCATTGTATTTTGATTTACGCTCTTTTACTGTAGGAATTTCTGAAATTGAAAAACAGTATGGAATCCAAGTTTATCCCAATCCCATACAATCAACAGTTATGATTGAAATGGTTTCAGTAGGGTGGAAGCATTTAGTAGTAACCGATGTTTCCGGAAGGGTAGTTCATAATTTAAGTACAAGTGAAAATAAAGTGCAAATGGATTTGAGCTTCCTGCAGTCTGGAATTTATTTTGTGGGTTACCCCAATAAACCCGGAATGAAGTTGATAAAGAATTAATGGAGGACTAACCTTAATAATCATACGCTCATTTCAAAGTATTCTGTGAAATGAGCGCATGATTTATTTTGAATACATTTGGACAAAAAATGTATTTTTCAAAAAAATTATAATGTAGTGTCGCGCATACAGATCGAAAGTAAAACGCAAAAGGAATATTGGCATTATAATGATTCCTTTTTATTCGAAGAGCTAACAGGAATTTGTCAGTTGGGCGAAACTCTCCCTCTTACTTTACCACCTCAAAAGTTTGCACTTTCGCTTCACCTATTGCTATTAAATAATTGCCAGCATTTAATGCCGAAACAGTTAGGCTGGTGTTTTCTTCAGTGATTATTCCTTGCAATACGAGATCTCCTTTCATGTTAAAGATGGAATAATTAGCTCCAATAAATTTTGAAGTTGTTTTAATATTCAATATTTCATGGGTCGGATTCGGATAAATACTAAATAAATTCGATGCGATATTTTCTAAAATACCCACATTGTTGTTGATGGAAAGAATGCCGGTACCAGAAGTGTCAGTACACGACCCTGAATTGATGATGCAACGGAATTGTTCGTTGTCATTTCCCATCGTGGTGTTTGCAATGGTCAACGTGTCATTGGTGGCTCCTGTGTATTGTCCGCCATTGGCGACATTTATAAATCCGGCGCCAAGATCATGTTGCCATTGAAATGTTGCTGCTGGATCATTGGATCGTGTAATCATTCTTGCAGTTGTAGTGATGTTCACAGTTTGGTTTACAGGCTGTGGTGAGACCAATCCGCACACAGTGAGTGTCGCCGTTGCTGAAGTGTCGAAGCACGCGCCAATTGCAACTCTACAGCGATATTGAGAATTATCGTTGGCCATCGTCACATTCAAAATAGCCAATGCATTGGTAGTAGCGCCTGCATATTGTCCACCATTGGAAACGTTTTGAAATGTAGTACCTGCCAATCGCTGCCATTGGTAGGTTGCGC
The DNA here is from genome assembly GCA_046160245.1 of Bacteroidia bacterium. Lineage (GTDB taxonomy): Bacteria > Bacteroidota > Bacteroidia > AKYH767-A > OLB10 > JAJTFW01. Next base: position 11,955 of record JBJXGU010000143.1, on the reverse strand, counting down.
CTGTAGCTTGTGTTACCAATGAAGTACTACTACCCACCAATAAATTTTGACTCGCCGGTTGAACCGTTACTATTGGACCGCAGTTTGCATTGTATAAATCCAATATCTCTTGAGACGATAAAGCGCGATCCCAAATACCAACATCATCAACCTTACCGGTAAAATAAGTTCCGCCTGCACCTCTTCCTACATATAATGGCTGAAGAGTTGAAGTAGCTCCTGTATGTGTGTAGGTATTTGAAGCACTTAAAACGCCATTTTTGTAGAAAGTCATAGAATTCGTTGTATAAACACCAACATAGTGATCCCAGCTACCAAACATAAAAGGAGTTTGCGCCCAAAACCAAGCGGAGCCTTGTTTGTTCGTTCCCATCATCATGTGCGTTACATTTCCTTGAATGATCCAAACAAACGGGCCGCCACCCGTTGCCCCGCTCATTATAGCAGATCCTGTTGACGAACCTGTTTTTAGGGCCCAAATAGAAACTGAAAAACTTCCAGCTTCAGAAAAAAGATTTGAAAGCGAGTTATTCACTAAATATTGTGATGTTCCATTGAATTGATACGCTGAATTAGTAGAACCATTTCTGTCGGTAGTTGATGTAGCTCCAAATACAGTAAAATTGTTTCCATTTCCACTCGCATCGTTGGCATTACCGGAAAATCCCCACCAGCCTACTAAGCCGGAGGTAGGAACATAGGATGGAACTTGAGCATGGCTATTGATTGTGTTTAGTATAAAACAGAAGAGAACGAATGAGAATTTTTTCATAATGATGTAATTTTTACGAATTTATTGTTTTTTTTCTGAAGTTTAATTCGGTTTTGATAATTTTTAGAGAGCTCTAAAAAAGCGATCCTGATAGCAATTAATAGAGTGGTTATTTGTATAGTCCATCTTTTTATGGGTTTTTATACAATGTGCATAGACTGGCGATCAAGGATTATTTCGTGACAATTGGACTCCATTACAAGTTCTGATATTGATTCTGGTCAAGAATTAAAGCTCCTGTAAAATTAATCAACTGATTTATATTGTTTTGAAAATTACCTACTATTAGGGACGACTGAATTGGTAAAGGGGTAGGGTAACAGTTGATCTGCTTTATAAGATATACTATAAATAAAATGGCATTTAATAGATTGAAAAAGAGAGTTTGCTCGGCTTGAAACTTACTTGTAATAATGAATAATTACACGGGAATTAACTTTAATTAATTATGTTTGTTATCGTTTTGCTGACTTTCTGAATATAGCAAATTCACATCCTATTAAACCATCCACAAAACTTATACAATTAATAAAAATTATGAAAATTCTATTTACAAAAATCTTGATTTCTTTCTTACTGATTGGATCAGTAGTTTCAGCGCAAAGTAATCACGAAAAACTAATTAATGATTATTTTCTAAATAATTACAAAGAGATAGGAATTATAAAAGAGGATGTTTCTGAATGGTTGATTACGGATCAAAGTTATTCAAAGCAATCTGGTGTTTCTCATGTTTATATTCAACAACAGTTTAAAGGAATTCCACTCTTCAATGGCTTAGCTAATTTTGCAATCAAAGAAGGCAAGGTTTATTTGGTCGGAAATAGATTAGTAGCGAATTTAAAAGATCTTGTTAAAAGCAATACACCAAAATTAAATGCTAGTGATGCTATTGTGTCTGCAGCAACTGTTCTTAACATAGCATCTCCTCAAAACCTTAAAGTTATTAAGACGCTTGGTGCAAATAATTTCATTTTTAATACCGGTGGAATTTCAAAGGAAAATATTCCAGTGCGTCTAATGTACTATTCCGTGTCCCCTGAAAAAATTAGATTAGTATGGGATGTATCGATCTATACCTTGGATGCTAAGCATTGGTGGTCGGCTCAAATTGATGCTGAGACCGGAAAGTTAATTGCAAAGAATGATTGGGTTGTTCAATGTAACTTTGATCATGCCCCATTGATTAGTTGCAGTGCTACTTGCGGCACTATGTTGGCTCCTTCCGGCAAAGGTGCTCCAAACACTGTAGCAAGTCCTGGTCAATATACCGTTTTTCAATTGCCGATAGAGAGTCCTAATCATGGAACTATATCGACCGCAGTAGATCCTGCAGATACGCTTTCTTCACCTTATGGCTGGCATGATACGGATGGAATTGTAGGACACGAGTATACCATCACTAGAGGGAATAACGTATTTGCTTATGAAGATGGTGACGACGACGATTTACCTGGCTTTAGCCCCGATGGTGGACCTGCTTTAATTTTTAATTTTCCTTACAATGGTTCCAGTGCTCCGGCAACCTATCAAGAAGCAGCAATAACAAATTTATTTTACATGAATAATATGATTCATGATGTTTGGTATCAACATGGATTTGATGAAGTAAGTGGAAATTTCCAAGTAAATAATTATGGGAATGGTGGTCTAGGTGCAGATGAAGTTTTTGCTGAAGCGCAAGATGGTGGCGGAACTAATAATGCAAATTTTGCTACACCTCCGGATGGCACGAATCCAAGAATGCAAATGTATTTATGGAATCAAGCTCAACAAGCAGGTAGTTACCTCGAAATTCTTTCTCCTGTCGGAATTGCAGGCCCTTACAGTTCAACAGATGCTGCATTTGGTCCCGCCTTGCCTGCGGTTCCTATCACTGCTGACATTGTATTGATTGAAGATAATACAGCACCAATTAACGATGGTTGTGATCCTATTGTAAATGGAGCACAACTGGCAGGTAAAATTGTTATGATCGATAGAGGGTCGTGTGCTTTCACTGTCAAAGTAGAAGCTGCACAGAGTGAAGGAGCCCTTGCGGTGATTATTGTAAACAATGTTGCAGGAGCTCCTATTCAAGTAGGCGGAACCTCTGCTATTGTAACCATTCCGTCTATCATGATTTCTCAGGCGGATGGAAATCTTATTAAAGCACAGTTGGCGTTGGGCCCAGTGTCTGGTTCCATCAGCGACGGCGGTGGAGTATCGAACGAAAGAGATGGAGATTTAGATAACGTAATTATTGCACATGAGTATGGACATGGAATCTCAACTAGATTAACAGGCGGTCCTTCTAACTCTAATTGTTTGACAAATTCAGAGCAAATGGGAGAAGGTTGGAGCGATTGGTTTGGTTTAATGATGACAATTGAACCAGGTGATCAGGCAGGAGATATTCGCGGTGTGGGAACTTTTGCAACCGGTGAACCCACCAATGGTACCGGAATTCGTCCCGCTCCTTATTCAACTAATTTTGCAATTAATAATTTCACTTATGGTGCTTCCAATAATACTGGTCAAATTTCAGAGCCGCATGGTGTTGGATTTATTTTCGCCACGGTACTTTGGGATTTAACATGGGCGCTCATTGATCAATACGGTGGTACTCCTGATCCTGATTTGTACAATGGAACGGGCGGTAATAATATTGCCATGAAATTAATTATTGAAGGATTAAAATTGCAACCCTGCAATCCGGGAATGATCGATGGACGTGATGCAATATTACTCGCGGATCAGATGCTCTATGGTGGAATTCACAAATGTCTTATCTGGAATGTATTTGCGAATAGAGGTTTTGGTTTCAGTGCTAGTCAGGGAAGTTCGCAGAGTCGTTCCGATCAAGTGGAAGCATTTGATATTCCTTCGTTTTGTCAAACTATAACTGCAGCTCCAGTTGCAGCTTTTACAGCCAGCAGTTTTTCGAGTTGTGTAGCTTCAATTAGTTTTACAGATAGTAGTTTATCTATTCCACAGTCATGGCTGTGGAGTTTTGGTGACGGTACTACATCAACCTTACAAAATCCAACGCATACGTTTACTTCAAACGGTGTGTTTAATGTTCAATTAGTAGTTACGAACACATTGGGAACTGATTCCATAACACAACAAGTAACCATTAATTTACCTCCAGCACCTGTCACCAATGATGTGCAGGTTTGCGCCGGTGATACGGCATTTGTAAATACCGTGGTAACCGGCGTTGCGCAATGGAAAAACACTTCTAATAGTATTATCAATATGGGAAGTACGTTGGTAGTTCCGAATGTTACTACGCCTCAAACTTTTTATATTGAAAATTTAATTGGTGGCCCCATTCAATATGTAGGACCAGTGGATGCTTCATTTGGTTCAGGTGGATTTAATGCATCCGGTTTTCATGGAGCTGTAAATTTTACCGCCGATAAAGGATTTGAAATTGCATCTGCATGGGTGAATGCAAGTGGAGCAGGTCCAAGAAAAATTTATTTGTCTAGTGGATCTAATACGAATGGTGTTCCGCCCAGTGGTGCACAAATTGTTGATTCGATCACGGTCAACTTAGTTGACGGTATCCAAAGAGTTCCATTAAATTTAATGGTTCCTGATTCTGGAGACTATAATCTTGGCACCAACAATTCGAATTTGTATCGTAATAATAGTGGAGCAAGCTATCCTTATGCGCTCACCAATTACATGACTATTGCGAGTTCTTCATCTACTACAAATCCTGCTACTTATTACTATTTCTTTTATGATATTGAGGTGCGGGATCCACAGTGTATTTCAAGTGTAGATACGGTTGTTGTTTCACCGGTCATTACTAATTTTGGTTTTGTGGTTACAGGAAATGCGGTTGCATTTTCAGATTCTTCTGTAGCTGCAACAAGTTGGTTGTGGGATTTTGGTGATGGTAATACGTCTACTTTACAAAATCCTAATCATGTTTACGGGGCAATCGGGACATACCAAGTTACATTGTCTATTAACGGACTACCTTGCTCCGTCATTTATAGCGTAAATATTACAACGGTGGGTATTGCTGATTTAGCTAGGAATGGCCTACAGTTTTCTTTGTATCCTAATCCTGCCAAAGAGCAAACCAAATTGGAGTTGAATCAGAAATTGCAAAAGCCCGCCAGTTTATTAATCTATTCATTGGAAGGGAAACAAGTAAGATCCATGATGGTGCCTGCAGGGACTAAGGAAGTGATCATTTCTTTAGATGGAATGGCTCCGCAGTTGTATATGGTGGTGTTAAGAAATGAAGAGGGTGAAATCAGACAGAAATTATTTCTAAATTGATTTCAACTAAAAAATTAACTTTCTTCAATTTGTTTGTTCCGATGATCCTTGTGAATGGAGTCGAAGTAAATAAATTGAAGAAAGTTTTTCTATTTTAAACACATCGTTGATCAAATGAAATCTACCAATTAAATTGGATGTAGCAAACTGACAGGGTGTCGCAAATCCCTGGTTAGTGATTGCTCTTCCTATTTTGTTGTCGCCTTATTACCGGACAATTATTCTGAACGTAAGGTTTATTCGCGGTTTATTTATTCGCTTTGTGGGGGGTAGTCTATGCAGCCAATTCGTTTGGGTGGTGTCTTTCATCACCAACAGACTTTTCCATGCTCTAAAACCATGGAAACGGTTTCTTTCGATTGTTTATGTTTGAAAGCAAACTTACGTTCTGCGCCGAAACTCAATGACGCGATTGCGCCGTCTTTCTTTAGATCTTTTTCGCCATCACTGTGCCATGCCATTCCTTCGCTTCCATCGTGGTATAAGTTAGCCAAACACGAGTTGAAGGTCTCGCCGGTTTTATGTTGAGTGAGTTCCAATAATGCGTAGAGTTCTTTGGTCCACGGCAACGCATATTTCGAAATGTTGGAGTAAGTGTATTCGAAGGGTTTGTCTCCGTACCAGGCCACTTTGCGTTTGGTGATGATTTTTTTTCCAAAAATGATCGCTTCATCATTTCGCCATTCAAGAGTACCCAATAGATTCTCAAAGTAAAAATCGGCTTGTGCTTTATTTAAAATATGCCCGTAATAATTAACCGTTCCGTCTTTCGGCAACCAATTTTTAGTTTCGTCGAGGGTTGGATTAAATAGGTCCATTTTTTCAATTTATTTGAGCGATTAAATCTATCCATTAAATAGGATATAAAAATCCTATCTAAAGCAACCCCCTTGTTTTCGAACATTTTCTTTTGTTGTGGAGTTGTGTTGCCTCAATGCTTCACTACCTTTCCTTTCTTCCACACACTGTTCCTGGACCTCACTTCGTAAACATAAATTCCTTTTGCTAATTGTTCTGTGTTTAAAGAGACAGAACTTGTAAATTTTTGTTGAAATAATTTTTTAGATGTTATATCATAAAGAACAATCTCCGCAAGTTCATTGAAGTTAGTTTCTGCATTTAATTCGTTAGTTGCATTATTAAGAAAAACGTTTACTGAATTTGGAGAAGCGAAATCATGTATTCCTTGAAAGCAACTGGGAACTGTGGCTGATAATTCTGCAAGCGTGTATAAACTTGCGTCATCAATAATAAGTTCGGTGCAATCTCCGCAAATATGCCCCCAATTTGTAAAACGAATCGTTTGAGAAGAAGCCATTGCTGTAAAAATTACTAGATATCTTGTGCCAATCGTATCAGGAATTCCGATAGAGGTTGAATAAGTAGGTTTGTTTCTTAGTAGAGTATCTCCAAATCCTACATCAATCGCGAAAAGCCCACTTTTGAGATGATTGTTTTCTCCTCCAGCCCAAAATTCTAATACATATTTATTACCCACGATAAGTCCGTTTACAGTTTGTTCTAATCTTACTCCTGAAGTTCCGCCGTGAGAAGCACCGCTAATAGGAAATCCTGCAGGAACACCCCCAACTGTACAATTGATTTGATTTAAGCATAGGGTATCATAGTTTAAGCAAACACTGCTCGTATCATTACCCAAATACGTAGCTAAATTTCCATCTGGAACCACTGAATAAGTCGCATTTACCATTCGTGCGTAAGTATCTGTACCTCCCGTACACGTCCAGTCCGAAAGGGAGCATGAAAACAAAACAGAAGTAGTGCAAAAATATCCACCGCTACCACATCCGTTTTCAAAACTCCCGTTAAACAATAAATTATTTACACCGGTACTTATAGCCTCATTCTGTTCATAGCAATAAATACATGCGACTTGAGCTCTTGTAGTTGATACAGATAAAAAAATTAAAGTGAGAAGAATGTATTTTTTCATTTTCAATAATTTTAAATTTAAAGTAAAAGTAAAGTCTCTTGAATGCCAATCAAAACATATACTAAATATTTCTTACGCGTTCATGGTTTTTTTCCTGTCTTCCGCACTTTTTATAGTTGCTTCAAATTAAGTTTGATATTCAATTTGTTATAACGCTAATATGAGATTATTGGGTGTCCCAGATCGTTTTTTTACTTTTGGTTTGTGTTCGTTCGTAAGAAAAAAAACAAGAGCGGTTTGATAAGTATTCAGGTGATTGATAAATCTTCTGGAAAATATAAATTAATAAAAACCATAGGTAGCTCATTTAATGCCACAGAGATTGAAGATCTTTTTAAATCTGGTAATGCTTTTATTAAAGAACATCAAGGTCAAGTAGCTATTGACTTTGAAAGCACGGATGATTTATTTGCAAAGTTCATAGCTGGCATTAAGCAAGTAAATATAAAAGGCAGTGAGTTGCTTCTAGGAAAATTATTTGATGAGATTGGATTTAATCAAATAGAAGATGAGCTATTCAAAAAGTTGGTGATTGCTCGATTGTGTTTTCCTGCAAGCAAATTAAAAACGACGGATTATCTAAAACAGTTTCACTCCTATCAGGTAGATGAGGACAAAATTTACAGGTATTTGGATAAGCTTTACAATACACAGAAGGAAAGGATACAGCAAATAAGTTATAAGCACACATTAAAAATTTTACATAATACAATTAGCATCGTATTTTATGATGTGACCACGCTATACTTTGAAATTGAAGCAGAAGATGATCTTCGCAAAACAGGCTTTAGCAAAGAAGGAAAGCACCAACACCCACAAATTATTTTAGGTCTATTGGTAAGTATAGATGGATATCCATTGGCATATGATATTTTTGAAGGTAATAAGTTCGAAGGGCATACTATGCTTCCTGTGCTGGACACATTCCAGAAAAAGTATCAGCTCGATCAATTAGTCGTAATAGCCGACTCGGGATTATTGTCTAACCCGAATATTACCGCACTTCAGGATAAAGGTTATCACTATATTCTAGGTGCAAGAATCAAAGCGGAATCATCCAAAATTAAAGCACAGATACTGTCACATGAGTTTAAAAATGGTCAGACTTATGTCATTGAGAAAGAGAAGAACATTAAACTTGTGATTAGTTATTCCGAGGCAAGGGCCAAGAAGGATAATGCCAATAGAGAAAGAGGTCTAAAAAAACTTGAAAAGCAAATCAGAACAGGTAAACTTACAAAAACCCACATAAACAACAAGGGATATAATAAATACCTAAAGCTGGAAGGAGAAGTAAAAATATCTATTGATAAAAGCAAGTTTGAACAAGATGCTCGCTGGGATGGATTAAAAGGATACCTAACAAATACTCTACTTTCTAATGATGAAATCATTAACAACTATAATCAACTCTGGAAAATTGAAAAGGCATTCCGTATTGCAAAAACCGATTTGGAAATCCGCCCCATCTACCATCAACTACAAAGAAGGATAGAGGCACACATCTGTATTGCATTTGCAGCATACAAAATTTACAAGGAGCTAGAGCGACAACTTAAAAAATTAAATACCAAATTGACTCCCGAGAAAACAATAGAAATTGCTAATACGATTTACTCAATTAAGGCTATCAAACCCATAAGTGGAGAAGAAATCCATCATACACTAATACTCAATGAAGATCAAAATTTACTCTTTAAATTATTTAAACTCTGAGTTTGGGTGTCCCAGTGCGGAAGACAGGAGAATGTATTTTTTCATTTTCAATAATTTTAAATTTAAAGTAAAAGTAAAGTCTCTTGAATGCCAATCAAAACATATACTAAATATTTCTTACGCGTTCATGGTTTTTTTAGTGCAGCGATTTGTCAGGCAATTGTCAGGATTAGGTTGTATGGTTTAGTGAGAAGCGTTATTTCTATTTCTTCGGGTGATTAAATCTACAAATTATTTTAAATGCAAGAAAAAAAATCCCGTTCAGAAATCCCTTTATTTGCTCCGCAAACCTCATTCCTTAACCAACTTCCTCTCTAAACTAAAGTCCCTTCCCACCACCTTGATGACATAAACCCCAACAGGTAAAAAGTTAACATCAATGAGGTTTATTTTATGGGTAAGTGGCTGTTGAAAGATAAGCTTTCCGCTTATGTCGTAAATGAAAGCGTTGGAATTTTTAATTTCTTCAACTGTAATATTTATTTTATCCTTTGTCGGATTCGGATAAATCTTGATTTCATTTTCGGGAATCAAGATTTGAGTTCCTGCTGTCAAATCTTTAACACATCGAACCGCAAAGCCACAATTTCCAACTGCAACGCTTTGATGTAATGCACTGGAGGTAGCTTGTAAGCTGAAAGTATAGGCTCTGGGAAAAGCACTAGATCCCCATACCGTGGAACTCCAGAAAACACCTGAGGTGTATAGGTTGTTAAAGCCAGTTGGATTCCCTCTCATGCCTCCAGGTAAGGCGGTGAAGTCACTTGAATTGGTAACAGTGCCCGTAGTGCTCAACCAATGCGAGGTTCCGGTTTCTTTCATTTTGTCGCCGGCAATGGAATCGCCACCTAAAAAATTTGTCAGACTTGTCCATTCCCCCTCACTTGGAACATGCCAACCCGTAGGACAAACATTGCGACTATCCGTTACCGCATACCAAGTATATAAACGCCCATAGACAGGGAGGTTTAATGAATCTTCGTTATAATACCATTGAAATATGGAAGTCGAATCATTATTGAAGGGCAATGAAGTGGTCACAATAGAATCGCCATTACTAAAGCGGGTAGTCTTCAAATTTTCTTTTGTCCAAATCTGCGTCCCAAGTGTAATTGTGTTGTATGTGTTTCCGTCAATATCGGTTATAGTTTGTGCTTGTGTATTTAACAGCATGAAGGAAAAGACTAATAATAGAATGCTTTTTTTCATGGGGTTAAATAAATATTGTAAAGGACTTAATGTAGCCTCTTTAAAAGAGCTAAGTAGACTTTAAATTTTGGTTGCGTACTTTTTTTGTAAGTCAACAACTAGTGTAGCTGCGCTTATAAAAGCGCCAAACGTTTCTCCGCTATGCTCAGGCAGGGATTTTAACCATTGAGCTTCCTATTAAGAAATGAACTTTAAATTTATCATTATCCTTTCCAACGAAGCACGAAACACTTACTTAAATATGGTGGTGTTCTCCGCTGGTTTTTCTATTTGTATCTTATTATATTAATGTTTGTTTGAATTGTGAGTTAAGAGTAAATAGATCATTAAAATCATAAGAAATACACCGTATGCCGCTATATTTAATATTTTTAAATTGTCTTCTATAAAAATTTTCTCAATAATCTTGATTATTGAATATGAGAGTATTGATGATAGAAATAATGTTTTGGTAATTGATATTGTGGCTTTTGAATTTATTGAATCAGCTGGACTTAATGGTAGTTTTAGTAAGATTCTTCTAAACTCAAAATAATAATATGAGTAAAACCCAAATACTATAAATAAAGGTATCAGATATAGAAAAATATGTTCTGCAAACTTTAATAATACAAGGTCTTTATCTTTTTTTGATTCAATGCTGTAAATATTATTTTTATAGTATTGAGTGATTGAATCCGATTTATTTGTTATATAATTGTCATCGTGATTAATATCATTTTGAGTTACATTATTTGCATTATTTTCAAATAAAGATGATAAGTTAAAGTCATTCCATATCATATTCTTTACTGCTAAAAAAACACAAGAAATAATCAATACAAGAAAGAAAATTTGAAAATATTTATCTAAGTAAAATCTAATTTTATTACTACGCGATGTTTCTGAAAATTTTGGAAATGGATTTGAGTCGCTTTTATTTTCATCATTCGAATAAGATGATGATTCTAAAGAAAAAATATATTCACTTAGTTCCATTTTCCAGTTGTCTTCACCTTTTGATATGAATTTGTATCGTTCATTAAAAGTTTCATCATCAACTATCCCTGGAGGTAAGGATGCATTACTCAAAATAATTGTTTTTGATTCTGCATTTAAACTGTTTTCTTCAAGATACTTTATAAAATCAAAGCCAAGATTGTCATTTTGCTTTTGTTTTAGTTCAATATCAACAATGTAAAAAGTATACTTAATACTATCATACTTAAATTGTTTAATAATAGAATCAAATACCTTATTTCTATTTTTAAAATATTCATTTTTTAAAGCTTCATTATCTTTTTCTTGATTTGACGCAATTAATGTGAGAAATTTACTTTTAACAAATGCATAATCATTTAAAAATGAATTGTCTTGTATGGTTTTAATATCTTTATTAGTTGAAGGAAAATAGTTGAATTTCTGTGACAAAACAGATTCTATTATTTCAAAATGAGATTGCTTGTCTTCGATTATAAGAACATTGCTTTTCATACTATATGTAATTAATAATTAATGATGTATTGTATTTATTTAATGATTCCTTGGTGCTGGGTCTTGGATCGAATGAGTAATCAATTTTTGATATTTTGAGTTTTTGTAAGTCATAGTGTGAATTAATAACATCAACTATATCTTTGCACATTTCATTGCCTCTACCTTGTCTATCATTTATAATTGAATCATAATCGATTTCATTTGTAAATGTAAAACTAATTGAATCCTGCAAAAACTCTAACTTTATTGAGTATTTATCAGATAATTTTTTCGTATATTTTTTTAGGTTCGTTAGAATATGTAGTAAGACTGTTTTAATTAGGATAATAGGTATTGTATAATATTTATATTCATTATCACATATTATTATTGATTCTGTGCTTACTGGCATTTCTTCATTTGCTATATATTTAGATTGTAAAACAATATAAATATATTTTTTTACATCATCTGAACAATAATTTGAAGATGTAAGTATATTGCTTTTTGAAAAACCAAAAGTTTGAAGCATTAATGTTTCATTAATTAGATCAAATTGTACATT
>JBJXGU010000142.1:0-5840 GCA_046160245.1 Bacteroidia bacterium | reverse complement strand
CGTTTGTGAAACAGTAACAAAACATGTATTGTGATTGTAATATTTATATTAAATGACTTCATAAATTTATATGCCTTACTTTTATTTCGTTAATTTGATAAACTTAAATTTATTATCATGATTTTTAAAACACCAAATCCGTTTAGCTGTAAAGAAATTATTTTTTCTTTGCTAGGGCTTTACTTACTTGTTGTCTCTTCTTGTCAAAAGGATAGTCAGTCTAATTTATCTCAATCATCTGGGACCTGCCCTCCGGGTACAATCGTGACAGATATTGATGGCAATTCTTATGATGTAGTTAGTATAGGTAACCAATGCTGGATGAAGGAAAATCTAAAGACAAGTAGGTTCAATAATGGAGATGTAATTGCCACAGGTTTAGATTCCAATACTTGGGAAAATACAACATTGCCTGCATATAAAATTTATAACGATAGTGCTCAATACGACAGTCTGTTCGGAAAACTTTATAATTACTATACTATAGTAGATAGTCGAGGAGTTTGTCCTGTAGGGTGGAGACCAGCAACAATCAATGATTGGAGCGAATTGATTCAATACCTCGATCCGTCCTCAACCCCAGATACCAATTGCCAGCAGTGTAAGGTGAGTTCGCTCGTTGGATTAAAAAACCTGAGTAATGTCGATAATTATACTGTAGTTGCAAATTGCCCAGGAAATGATTCCATAAATTTCAAAGCAATGGCTGGTGGAGGTGTATCGCATAACAGTATATATGGTAACATGGGTTCTGCTTCATGCTTTTGGGCAGCACAGGGGAATTTGCCGGATAGCGCCCGGGCAATGCTTGAAGTTTTTTGCAATAGCATTTTTAAAGCAACCACATTAAAAAATGTCGGATTGTCCGTCCGCTGCGTGAAAGAATAATTTTTTCTTGATTATGGAATGTATGTTAGGTGTATAAAAGATTAATTAGGGTGTTCAAAAGTTAGAGGTTGAAAAAATAACAGATTGTGAAGTCTTACCATTTATCTAAATGCTTATTTCCAACAACTAAAAACTAATCGCAAAGCCTCGCGACTAACGCCCAAAAATCTAACAACCAAAATCTAGCATCTAGAATCCAGCATCAAAAAAAAAGACCGATCATTGATCGGTCTTTTTTTTAAACGGTGGCTTTCGCCTTATGTTTCTCAATCTGTTCCTTCATCCACTCCGTTGTTACCGAACCTGGACGCTCTAATGGGTGTCCTAATGCGCGATCCCAAAGTAAACTGGTCAATACACCAATGGATCTTGAAACGCCAAAGAGGACTGTGTAGAAATCATGTTCGGTTAATCCGTAATGAATTAATAAAACACCACTGTGTGCATCTACGTTAGGCCACGGATTTTTAATTTTTCCTGTAGCTTTTAAAATTTCAGGAACTACTTCGTATAACATTTGTACGATTTTGAATAACTCATCATCGGCTAAATGCTTTTGTGCAAATTCTTGTTGCGCAATATAACGTGGATCTGTTTTGCGTAATACCGCGTGCCCGTATCCAGGAACTACACGACCTTCTGCCAACGTCTTCGTTACGTACTCTGCAATCTGCTCCTTATTGGGCATAGCGCCATTATAGTACTCACGAAGATCTTTAATCCAACGTACCACTTCTTGATTTGCTAATCCATGTAAAGGACCTGCTAAACCATTCATGCCAGCTGAAAGAGAATAATAAACATCACTCAATGCAGATCCCACCAAGTGAGTAGCATGCGCACTAACGTTTCCACCTTCGTGGTCGACATGTATCGTTAAATAAAGACGCATCAACGCTTTCATTCCATCATCGTCAAAACCTAACATATGCGCGAAGTTGGCACCCCAATCCAGTTTTGGATCCGGCTCAATGTGTTCTCCGTCTTTATAAGTTCTTCTATAAATGTAGGCTGCAATTCGGGGTAAACGTGCGATGCAATTCATTACATCTTCAAACATCGGATCCCAATATTGCTTCTTGTTAATTCCTTTGCGATAAGCTGCAGCAAAATTGCTTTCGGTTTGCATAGCCAAAATGGCTAAACTAAACTGCGTCATCGGATGCGTTGCTTTTGGCAACATATCCAACATATCAAAAACATGCTTAGGAACATGACTACGACGAGCCCATGCATTACTTACTTCACGAGCATCTTCTTCCGTTGGTAAATCACCCGTGAGTAATAAATAGAACATCCCTTCCGGTAAATTTTCTCCGCCCGATCCGCGTGGAAGTAAGGCGCGCAATTCAGGAATGGAATATCCTCTGAACCGAATTCCTTCCTCAGGGTCAAGTTTAGATGTCTCGGTAACCATACCGATCATTCCCTTCATTCCACCATATACTTGATCAATGGTAAAAGTACCAAGCTCAATATGGCCATGTTCTTTAACGAGAGCTTTTATTTCATCAGCTAAAGGGAGTGCTTTTTCAGCGAATTTTTCTTTTAAACGATCCATTTTTACTTTTAATGCAAAGATTGTTTTGTGCGAGCGAAGTTAATGAAGATGTAAACAAACACCAAGCGTTTTTGTTAGCTATTATATTGTTTAATATCAGATATTGATGTTGGAACAGGTAATTTATAACTTACCGACCTTTTTTCTCTGTGCTTTGAGTTTAAATCCAGACTTACAATCAAATAAATGGCTGCAATTATGAAGATAGAGATGATCACCACCCAGGTTACTACTTCCACCATTTTCTTAGCTTTCTTCTTTGGACTGGTCTTTCTCTTGATGCGGACTCTTTTTCTAATCTTAACCTTTCTCTTTCTTCTATGATGAGTTCCATCAAGATGTTCTTCTACGAGATGTCCTTCTTCAGGATTTTCATCGTCCTCATACTCCTCTTCTTCTTCTTCAAATTCATCATTCTCATGATCTTCAGAGTTGGGATCTAGTTCTTCGTCTTTGTTTGTACTCATAATCTGAAAAGATTTTAAAACTAATTAACGTATATACTTGAAATTTCTTGCATTAAAGACAGCACTTGAGCCCAAATCCGACTCAATACGTAATAACTGATTGTATTTAGCAATCCTGTCCGAACGAGAAGCAGATCCCGTCTTTATTTGGCCCGTATTTAAAGCAACGGCTAAATCAGCAATGGTTGAATCTTCGGTTTCTCCACTTCGGTGACTCATCACAGCGGTATAGCTATTTTCTTTGGCCAATGAAACGGCATCAATGGTTTCAGAAAGAGTTCCAATTTGATTCACTTTTACTAAGATGGAATTTGCTGTCTGCGTGTCAATTCCTTGTTGTAGACGTTTTGAATTGGTCACAAATAAATCATCACCTACTAATTGTATTTTATCTCCCATTTGGTCGGTCATTTCTTTCCATCCTTTCCAGTCGTCCTCGGCTAATCCATCTTCAATAGAAATGATGGGATACTTCTTGCACCAATCAGCCCAGAAACTAACCATCTCGGAAGAAGTTAATTTATCGCCTGTCGATTTTTTGAAGATGTACCGTCCACTCTTCTCATCGTAAAATTCTGTACTTGCTGCGTCCATGGCTATAAAAATATCTTTCCCTGGAGAGTATCCCGCCTTTTCAATAGCTAAGAGCACCAATTGTATGGCTTCTTCATTCGACTGCAAGTTGGGAGCAAATCCGCCTTCATCACCTACATTAGTACTAAATCCTTTGCTTTTTAATACGGATTTTAAAGCATGAAAAACTTCGGTACCCATCCTTAGAGATTCTGCAAATGAATCAGCTCCAGTCGGCATCACCATAAATTCCTGAAAATCGATTTTATTGTCGGCATGTGCACCACCATTTAAGATGTTCATCATGGGCAATGGCAAGGTGCAAGCATTCACACCACCAACATATCGATAAAGTGACATTCCCGACTCCGCAGCAGCACATTTTGCTACAGCAAGAGAAACTCCTAAAATGGCATTGGCTCCTAGAGCCGATTTATTAGGGGTATTGTCTAAATTAATCATCGCCTCGTCAATGGCGCGTTGGTCAAAAACCGACATCCCTTTAATTTCTTCAAAAATGGAGGTATCTACATTTTGAACCGCCTTTAATACACCTTTTCCAAGGTAACGATTTTTGTCCCCGTCTCTTAATTCAGCTGCTTCATGTTTTCCTGTACTGGCTCCTGATGGAACAGCAGCTCGTCCAGAAAAGCCGTTTTGTGTAAATGCTTCTACTTCAATCGTAGGATTGCCCCTAGAATCAAGGATTTCGCGGGCTTGTAAGGCAACAATTAAACTCATTAATGTATCGTTTTGTTAAAGTAATGCGTAAAAATATAAAATTAGAGCCCTAATTCATCTGGAATTTAGTAAAAAATGATAAATCTGCCTTAACTTCGCGAAGCATGTTTAAAAGAGGTCAATCCTTCCTTCTCATCATCCTTATGTTCCAATTAGTTCTGGGATCTACGGCATGGATGTATTCCGCGCATTTGTGCAGGATGGAAGATGGTTGTGACGAATCCACTGAAATGTCTTGCTGTATGAATGAGGAAGTGGTGGATGCAGATGATAGCAACTACTCAAGCGAAATCTTAGTCCCAACAAATACTACGGAAAGTTGCTGCGTTGAAGTAAATACCTATTTCAATTTCCCACTCTACCGAATTTTTAAAACGGAAGTGCCTGCCGACCAGCTTACGATTGCTTATTTAGGTAATTTGTCAATAGATGTTATTGGATTCAGTCAAGTACTTAATGCAGAGCATTCCCAATTAATTTTCGAAGATGCGGAATCTCCTCCCGATGAAAAGTTGATACTTTTTTCTGTGTTTAGAATTTAAATTATTTTTATTTAGATGAAGGCCTCGTCCTTTTTTATTTCTAATTAAAAATAATCTCATGAAAAAAATACTATTTATATTTATTAGTTGCCTTAGCTTGCAATCAAGTTTTGGTCAAAATATTTCCATCACGGGTAAAGTGATGGATGGAAGTACAGGACAATCATTACCTCTTGCAACCATCATAGTTCTGAATACCGACATCGTCGCTTTAGCGGACGACAATGGCAAGTTTTCCATTGATGGAATTAATCAGCTTCCCATTCAACTACTCTTTAATTATGTTGGTTTTATTTCAGATACCATCGAAGTAGTTGACGCAAATAATGCATTGTCTATTCGTTTGTTTACTTCGAATGAACTCCGCGAAGCTGAAATCGTGGGCCGAAAGCAAAGTACAGAAATTTCAACCCTCAATCCACAAAACATAGAACTCTTGAACGAGAAGGAAATTTTAAAAGCAGCATGCTGTAATCTCTCCGAAAGTTTCGAGACGAATCCTTCCGTTGATGTGAATTACACAGATGCAGTGACAGGAGCAAAAGAAATTCAGTTGTTAGGATTGTCTGGAATTTACACACAAATGTTAGGCGAGGCCATTCCAACGTTACGCGGATTAGCAACTCCTTATGGGTTGATGTATATTCCCGGATCTTGGATGGAATCCATTCAAATTTCGAAAGGCGCCGGATCCGTTGCGAATGGCTATGAAGGCATCACCGGACAAATCAACGTAGAATTTAAAAAGCCTCTTTTAGAGCAACCGCTCTTGCATTTGAATGTTTATGGAGATGCGTTTGGTAGAGCCGAAATCAACTCCATCTATACCATGCCTCTCAAGCATGATTGGAATTATATGTTGATGGTGCATGCGAGTGGATTGGAAAAAAAGAACGATCATAATAATGATGATTTCATCGACATGCCTTTGTTTCGTCAAGTCAATGTGTATAATCGATTCCATTTTCAATATGGAAATAAAGCGGAAGGACAGTTCGGAATAAAAGCTTTAATAGAAGATCGTACAGGTGGAAATGTAAACTTTAATGAGAAGAAAGACAAAGGAAC
>JBJXGU010000141.1:0-4040 GCA_046160245.1 Bacteroidia bacterium | reverse complement strand
CGTAACAAAAGATGGAAAATTGATGCCTCACTTCGAGTATTTGAGTGATTATGTGGCTGATTAATTCATTGGAGTGACTCTTTAAAAAATCGGGCACTTTATATTACTCATATTTAATTATTTTTTTAGTAATTAAATTAGAGCCATTTGATATTTTGAGAAAGTAGATACCTGTATTAAGTTCTCCAATATTTAATTGAATTGTTCCAGTATAGTTTTTTACAAAACGATTAAAAACTTCTTGCCCTGAAATAGTATTAATGGTGAATGTAGTTTCCCCTTTTACTAATTGGCTTGAATTGATGGTAATTTGATTTTCAAAGGGATTGGGAAATAGCGAGATATCAGATTCATTGACTTGATTCATCCCTGTTAACGCACATAGATCATAAATAACAGGTGTTATATTAGAATCAGGGAAATTAAAAGGGAAATAGTTCAACATGTTTGCAGGTAAAAAATTTGCCGTTAAGTTAAAAGTTTGCAGAGGGAAGTTTGTAGATGGCAAAGAAATTGATCCTTCGTCACAATTTCCTATAAATCCGGAAGAATCAGTTTTAATAACAAGCGTTTCGTAAAGATTATTTGGCAACCTTGAATAATTAGAAAAAATGTAGCCACCGTCAAAGGTTTGAAGCACTTTGCTGTAATGGAGTAAAGTTGATGTGTTATATCTTTTTGTCCATATGGTATCACCAACAGAATCGGTTCGAATTAAAAAATTGAAAGCATGATTAGAAGTGGTTAAATAGTATGAAATTCCTTGCATCACAATTCCTCCGTCTGGAAGTGATAAGACTGACAAACCATATTCATTTTTAGTTAATCCATATCTTTTTGACCAGACAAGGTCACCTGCTTCATTTACTTTTAACAAAAAAGGATCATCAGGTCCATTAGGTCCAGCATTAATAGTAAATCCAGTAACAATAAAATCTCCATCATTTGTTTGAACGATATCCTTTCCAAAATCATTATAAATACTTCCATAATGCTTCGCCCATATTTTATTTCCTACAGAATCTATTTTCATTAAACAAACATCATTCAAATTTGAAGTATAAGCACCAATAAATAAAAAAATAAATCCATTATCTAAAGTTCTCTGGGCAATTACCAATTCAATTAAAGAAGTTAATGAATCAAATTGTACTTTTTTAGACCATAATAAATTTCCCATTTCATCGGTTTTAACAATAAACAAAGTGTCTCCGCCACCACGTCCCGAAACTAAATATCCATTATCTTGTGCTTGAATTATTCCAAAACCAGGGACTCCAGTATGTGTTCCTGTGTAAAAACTTCTATACCAAATATTAGTTCCATTACTGTCTATTTTCGAAATAGTCATCAAAGGCCGTATGGTTGCAGCGACAGTGTCTGCATAGTCTCCACACATAGCAAAACAACTATCGTTTGTTTTTATTATTGAATAAAACGAACCCATTTTATTGTGTCTACCATAGATTTTTGACCACAACGTATCACCATTTGTATTTAACCTCATAACCGAAGGTAAATTGGGGCTTCCTACAGAATTATATCCTGCAGTAACAATTCCTCCTTGCCAATCAAGTACTGAAGAAAAGGCTTTGCTGTGGCCAATAGTACCAAATGCCTTTTGAAAATAACTTTGACAAATTCCTAGATGAGAGGAGAAAATGATTACAAAACAAATAAGCTTAGAGATGTTTTTCATTTGAAATAATTTTAAATAAATTAAAACTTAAACGATACTAAACGCTTTAATCGAACTCTCACTCTAAAACTTCTATGCAGTTTGCGTCGACGCTTCCTTCAATATCGCAATGGTATTAATTGGAGATGTAGAGCTAAATACAGTATTTCCCGCAACCAAAATATCGGCACCGCAACGTACTAACTCTGCTGCATTTTTTAAATCCACACCGCCATCAATTTCAATCTTTGCTCCTGAGTTTTTCTGAATAATCAAGTTTTTTAAATCTTCGATCTTACTATAGGTATTGCGAATAAAACTTTGACCACCAAAGCCGGGGTTCACCGACATCATGACCACCACATCAATAGAAGCAATCACTTCTGATAAAACCGAAACGGGTGTATGCGGATTGATAGCAACACCTGCTAAAATGCCTAATTGACGCATTTTTTGAATCGTGCGATGCAAGTGAGTGCAGGCTTCATAGTGTACCGAAATAATTGAAGCACCAGCATCTGCAAAAGCAGCTAAATACTGATCTGGATTTACAATCATCAAGTGAACATCCAGGGGTTTGCGTGCATGTTTCTTTACTGCTTTCAACACGGGGAATCCGAAGGAAATATTGGGAACAAAAACTCCATCCATCACATCAACATGAAACCAATCGGCTTTGCTTTCATTAATCATTTTAATATCTCTTTCGAGATTTCCGAAATCGGCTGATAGAACTGAAGGGGCAATGAGTACAGACATAAGGAGTAGGGTATATTGCAAATTTCGGTAAAAAAATGGAATTATTTGTCAAGCAACTATACTTTCGATGGATTCTTGTTTTCCGATACTCGATGTTGGATCCTTGATATCCGATTCTCGATGCTCGATACTTGATTTCCGATACTCGATATCCGATACTTGATTTCCGACACTCGATGCTCGATACTTGATTTCCGATACTCGATGCTCGAAACTTGATTTCCGATGCTCGATACTCGATATTTGACTTCCTATACTTGATGGAAGTAGGTTTGACCTTCTTTAATTATACAATTTAGTGTGTCCGCTCAATTTAGTTTGCCTTTTCCTGAGTCTAAAAGCAATTTTTTATTGTATGAGCTGATTGAAGCTTGGATTTTGTTCAATTTATTTAAGATTATGCTGACTTCAGAAATTTCCAGTATCCCTAATTCTTGAGCAATAGTTAACTGTGTTTCCAATTCATAACTAGAACCCAAAGCAATATCAAGAAAGTGTGAAAATTCTTTCCGAGATTTTCTAGAACTTCCCTCTGAAATGTTTGATGGAATTGAAACTACCGCCCTTCTTATTTGACTAGTCAAGCCATATTTTTCGTCACGTGGAAAATCAGCACTTAATTTATAAATTTCTTTAGTAAGCAATAGACTTTCATTCCAGATTACTAATTTTTTAAAATTGACCATATTTTTTTTTGCAAAGCTCCATGATAATTTCTTATTACTCGTATTTAAACGACTATAAGTGTTTACCGTTCGATATCCGATACTCGATTATGGATGCTCGATATCCGATGCTCGATACTCGATATTCGATGCTTGATACTCGATGCTTGATACTCGATATTTGATGCTCAATGTCCGATTCTCGATTTCCGATACTTGATACATGATGTCCGATGCTTAAGTCTAGTGTCTGGTGTCGAGAATCGAGTATCTAGTATCCTGCATCAGCCACAAAAAATCCCCGCAGATTGCTCCACAGGGATCATTTACTAAACCCAAAATGCGTATCTTTTATCCTAAGTAAGTTCTTAGGATTTTGCTTCTTGATGTATGTTTCAATCGGCGAATGGCTTTTTCTTTTATTTGTCGTACGCGCTCACGAGTCAATTCAAAACGCTCTCCAATCTCTTCTAAGGTCATAGGCGAATCGTTTAAACCAAAGTATAAGCGTATCACATCGGCTTCACGAGGAGTCAGCGTATAAAGCGCTCGCTCAATTTCGCGACGCAATGACTCGGTGATTAAATTATTTTCAGGTGATGGTGCTACATCTTCGCCAGGCATTAAGTCCATTAAGGTACCATCTTCTCCTTGAATCAAGGGTGCATCCATCGACACATGTCGACCGGATGAACGCATGGTATCCATCACATCATCCACAGAAATATTTAATACAGTAGATAATTCCTCATTGGTAGGCTCACGTTCAAACTCCTGTTCCAACTTCGCAAAAGCGCGATTAATTTTATTGATGAATCCAATTTTATTCAAAGGCAATCGAACAATACGAGCTTGCTCCGCTAAAGCTTGAAGGATACTTTGACGAATCCACCAAACTGCATAAGAAATGAATTTGAATCCACGGGTTTCATCAAAGC
>JBJXGU010000140.1:0-8183 GCA_046160245.1 Bacteroidia bacterium | reverse complement strand
AACATGACTAGCATCTCCAATAGAATAGTTTCCTAATAAATGTTTGTGATCATGCGGTGGACGTAACTCTCCCTTTTTTGAAGTATGAACCGCTTTTCCATTGATGTACATAGGAACATCAATTACCTCGCTGCGCATTTTCTTAAGCGTATCTTGTAAATGTTTACGGTCGGCTGTGCCAGGGGCGTAACTTAAGATGGGTTCATTGATGGCAACTGGTACTTGGAAGATTGAATTTGACATTTTTATTTAATTTATTGATTCATGAAAATGGAATTGCAAAATTAGTCAATTCTCCTCTTTTATTAAGAATCAAAGGTTGCAATTATACAACTTTAACTATTTCCTTGTCAGTGGTATATAATAGATAGCCGGTAAGATTTGAAATTCCTGTCGATTCAAGCAACCTACAATACTCCTTAACCTGATGATGGTATTTTTCATCCTGCTTTCCCGTTTTAAAATCAATAACGATTCCGGTGTCACCATTTATCAGCACTCGGTCTGGTCGATGTAGCATTCCCTGTTCATCGCATAAATCGCATTCGTTAACTATTTCGAAAGAAGATGATGTCCAGTTTTTATTTTCTAAAAGTGTCCATATTGCATAAACTTGTTGAGTCACCGTTTCCGAAAATTTTCGGTATGCTTGATTTCCATTTTTAGAAAGTACTTCATTTATCATTTTTGGAATATCATCTTTGTGATAGACATACGAAATCGTTTCGTGTATTAAATTTCCAATGATGATTTCATCACTGGTAAAAGATGTTTTTAAGGGTGGAAGGTGAAGTTGAACGTTTTCACTTTTTGTGAAGTCGCTCATCGAAAAAGACAAGGGAGAATAAATGCTTGCACTTTTCGTTTTTGAAGCTTCTGATTTTTTCGATTCGTTTTGGCCGATGATAAATGTTTCAGTTTCTGGATCGGTAATGTGTTGATTCCATTCATCTCGAGATGAAATGGCATCTTTCAAGAGACTTCCAATTTCATTGTGCGCAGGTTTCTTAGGAGAAATAATAAACAATTTTTCTTCAGGTCGAGTGAAGGCCACATATAGTAAATTGATATTATCCAAAGCCGTGTTTAATGACTCTTCATAATAGTCTTCACTAAAATAAGAATCACTGAGTGACTTTACAGCTTGTACGGGAATGCTTCCGTGTTCTGCAAATTTTTCTTCGTTGCTCTTCACCCATAAAATGGATTTATTGTTGGGTGTATATTCCCAATCGAGAAACGGGATAATTACAATTGGAAATTCCAGTCCTTTGGATCGATGAATGGAGATCATTCGAATGGCATCACCGCCTTCATCTAAATTAACACTCCACTTTCGTGTAGGCTCATGTTCATCCCACCATTGAATAAAGCCTGCAATCGTATTGTTAATGGTACTTGAAAAATCTTTAACGAGATCGTTAAATTTTTGGATGAAGGGATCCACCACTGAAAGCGAAAGTAACTCATGAATATGATGTACAACAATGTCAAGTGGCAATGCAATTAGTTTTTCTCTTTGACTAATGATATTTCTTTTTGCCCACGACACTTTGTTTTTATTATAGCGAACCGATTGAAATGGGAAATTGGGGGATGCAGAATCGGACAATGCATGCAAATCAATTTCCTCATGGAGTAGGGGCGAGTCGGGTTGCAACAAGAGCCGCAAACTATTTAAAAGTAAATTTACTTTAGGATGGGTGGAAAGCAAGAGTGAGTTGGTAGAAATAAATGGATATTTTCCTTGATTAAATAAATAATCGGCAATTTCTTTTTCATGTTTGTTGTTTCGAAAAATTAGCGTGATGTCTTTGAGTTGAAATCCTTTCTCCAGCAATTCCTCAATGATGGTATCCATCTTTCCGAGCGCTTTCGTCTTCCAATGTATTGGAACGGTATCATCGTCTTTTTTTGCTTTGTCGGATTCGAAAAAATCAATTTGTATATATCCACCATCTGCCCCATTCTCTCTTGATTTTTGAAATACCTGGTCTTTATGATAAGCTAATTGAAATATGGTTTCTTCAGGGTTGAATTTCGTACTGAGCAGTTGTGCTGCGACCGGGAAAAGAACATTGTTGAATTCGATGATGTTTTTTTTGCTTCGGTAGTTGGTGTCAAGAATAATATTCTTTAATGGGAATCCCGATTTCTTTAAATCTTTTTCTACTCCTTCTAAAAGCAATTGCATATTTCCACCTCTCCAGCGATAAATGCTTTGCTTAGCATCACCCACTAAGATAACTTCATTACCAGTGGAAAGTGAATTTATAACTAATGGCTTTAAAATTTGCCATTGTTCCGATCCGGTATCTTGAAATTCATCAATGAGCAAATGCAAATAGGTATTGCCCGATTTTTCATAAATGAAGGGCGCGTCTTGATCGGCTACCATCTTGCTAAGCATTCGTGTTGTATCTGACAGATGAAAAATTTGATTTTTCTCTCGGTATTCTTTAAGTTTTTCATCTAACGCACCACTGATTCCTGACTGATAAATTAATTTTAAGGCTTCGGAAACGGATAGATAAGCTCTCTGATGTTCATAGATATAACTTACAGCTTGATCAAGCAGCGGATAGATTTCTTCAGTAGCTATGGTGACGAGTAATTCATTATTTTGTTCCGCTTTGGGGACTAACATCAGTGGATCCTCCAATGCCGACTGTGTGTAAGAATTGATAGCTGTAAATTCTTTATGTCCACTTTTTCGATTCGCGATCTTTAGTAAATATCCAACCGGACCTCTCGACTTATAGTAAAATTTATTTACGTCTAATTGATGTTTCGCCAAAACTTGAATAACTTCTTGTCCTTTGGCATTCATGAATTTCTCGACTTCTTTCTTTTTGATAATCATCCATTGAATTAAATCAAGAAGTTGGTTCATATCGACAGAAGCGGCATGATCTCTTGCTGAAGTCGATTGTAGAAGCTCTTTCGTCATTTTTTCGAGCTCTGTCTTTACATTCCAGTTTTTGCCTTCATCAATGCGATGTAGCAACAGTTTTTCTAACCAAGAAGTAATTTGTTCGTCTTTACCTGCTTCGTCTAATAAGCTATTGGTCGTATTTTTACAGATGTATTCAGTGTCAAGTTCAATATTGTATTTAAGAGGAAGTAAAAGTTCTCTTGCTAAAGTCCGAGCTAAAACTTGAAAGTAACTATCAATAGTTGAAATGGCAAAGGAAGAATAATTATGTAGAATTTTAACAAGCACAATTTGTGCATTCTCATAAATATCCTTTTCACTGAGCTTAGGAAGTTTGGCAAGTAAAACTTCAAGATGCATGGATTTTTCTCCATGCGCTAACAAATCAAGTTCTTTGATGATTCTTGTTTTAAGTTCTTCGGTAGCCTTATTGGTAAATGTGATGGCTAAAATTCGTTGAAAGAGCCAAGGCTGACCAATTACTTTTATTAAAAATTGTTGTACGAGAGTAAAAGTTTTTCCCGAACCGGCTGATGACTTATAAATGACCAATCCCATTCTGCCAAAATAAAACAGGTTTGCCAATAAATCAAACCTGTTCTACTATTAGTTCGTTTTTTTATTAACGGATACCAAAGCCTTCCATTTTATAGGTTAGGCCAACTCCGAAGATTTGACGAAATTGTGTTCTAGGACCTGTTTTTTGTGTCCCATCTAATCGAGTAACTGGTACATCGGTACCATTTACACTCCTAAATAATGCAATTTGAGTGTTGTCATCATAAATTAGCTGTGTACCAATGGAGACAGATAAGATAGAATTTACCTTCATCGAGATCAAAACTTCCCAATTGACATCGACGTTCTGTGGATCTTCTTGATAATTGCTGAATAAATCCAATTTGGTCATGAAATTTACATTTTTTACTACGTCTTTTTGAAAACGTGTGTTTACATAAGCTCCAACTTCAGCACGAAATTTTTCACCCGGATCAACTCCGTAAGCACCTTCATCAGAAAGGCGTTTGTCATTTACGATAATTCCTCGAGCAGTAATAGGAGAGAGGAAGAACGAGAAATAGTCAGCGGGCTTGTAATCCATCCCCAAAGAGAATAATGTAAATGCTGGCGCAGCAAACTTCGAAATGTAAAGAGAAGAATCTGTTCTTGGGTAATTATACCCTTCTGCAAACTGTGATCTGAAATTAAAGAGTAGGGTGTAGTAAAATTTACTTTCACCCGATTGAATCCCAAGTTTAGAATTTAATTCTAAACGATCATCGTTTTTTCTGATTTTTTCATCCCCTTGTTTCACAATTCCATAGCCCATGTCTAAGGTGTTATCCCAAGCTACATGTCCTTTTTTGTATTTCGCAAACAAGCTAACAATATTGTTGAGCGACATAGCATCTTGTCCCCCAGCTGCCCAATTCATTAAACTTACTTGATTAAATGAAGAGGAGAATAATCCGCCGGTTCGCCAAACGGTATCCGCTTTAACGATAGAATCACTCTGAGCATTACTCATTGACACGGATCCAACTATGAAAAATAGAAGTATTCCAATACGTTTCATATATTTTGGTGGTATTTTTTTAGTATTATTTTTTAAGTAGGTCTCTAATTTCTCCAAGCAAGACTTCTTCTTTCGTTGGTGCTGGAGGTGCAGAAGGCGCCGCTTCTTCTTTCTTTTTTAAATTGTTCATCGCTTTAATCACCATAAACATCACAAAAGCAACTACCGTAAAATCAATAACTGTAGTAATAAATTGACCATATTCAATGTAAACTTCAGGTACAGTAGTAGAAACAATATTTCCGGCTGAATCAAGTACTTCTTTCGACCCATCTTGAATTTTGTATTTCAAATCAGAAAAATTTTGACCACCAATTAGTTTTCCAACTATTGGCATCACCATGCCATCTACGAAGGCTGTTGTTACTTTTCCGAATGCGCCTCCAACTACCACACCGATAGCGAAGTCGATTAAATTCCCTTTTACAGCGAATTCTTTAAATTCTTTGATAATACTCATTTTATTAGTTATTAGGTTTTTGCAAATTTAACTCATTCTTGAATACATGTTGATTTTTATTATCCACAGTCAATATTATGATTATTAGTTGTTTATATTAATTGGAATGAAACAAAAAAAAGGTCGAATATTTAGAATATCCGACCTTAAACAAATAAAGTTGTATTTAGTTTTACTTTTCTGAAGATAAATTTGAATTAGTTACAGAAGTAGGTATCATCTGCTCAGGTTTCAATCGAAATGCAATAACAGGTACCCAAATGGAATGTGCGTTGCTATTACTTAATGCTAAACGATAATAAGTAACTCCTAGTAATGCTTCTTTGTCTTGAAGATTATATTCTTTTAGGGTGTTGGATTGACCCGCTGCTTTTACTCTACCAACTTCTTTATAAGTTTTTGTGTCCGTGCTTTTCTCAATAATAAAGTCTTTAACACCGAATTCTTTTGCTGTATGCCAGTTTAGTTTTACAAATTGTCCTTCTAAATCTGCAGAGAAACTTATCAATTCCATAGGTGTTTTAGAAGATGCGTTCGTTTGGCGAATAACTAAATTGTCGAAGAATGGAAAGGGTTTCCCTTCGCCGTTCATTTCATTTCCAATAATAATATTTTCTGATTTATTCCAAGTAAGTTTGCTCTGTGCAGCTGCTTGGTTATTCCATACTACTATACGATCTACTAATAATTCTCCTTTTCCGGTGGTAGGGGTATAAATAAAACGATAATTTCTATACTCCATATCTTCTGGAATTTCATAGGTCGTCGTTTCATTGATGGAATAGGATTTTCCGTTGGCCGCTGTTAGTTTGTATTTGATGGCAAGCTTTCCATCTTTCATTCCAAAGTTAAAGTCTTTTCCTCTTGTATAAAAATTCCCAGATTTTTCAAATCTTCTATAGTCTATTGCAATATCGATTCCTTCTCCATCTAAAGCATCTATTTTTGGAAGTACTAAATTTAAATTTTTCATTCCGTTTCCAGCGCCAAGCCCAAGAGTGCTGTCCTTTCCGCCTGAATTACATTCAGCATGAACGCAAACATCAGTCGCATCAGGACCTATTTCTGAAACTAGACAGTTGCCTTCGTCCCATCCAAATCCAATAATAACTTCTCCGTTGTTAATAGGATCCTGTACCATTAAAGGAATAGAAGCATTTGAATTAGTTACGTCAACTGTATTTAATCCTATTCCAAAGTAGATGGCCAGCGTTAGTGCAGATGTTCCTCCTGCTATGAGTAAGCCTTTTTGTAGTGTTGAAAGTTTTAGTTGATTTTTTAATCGAAGTTTGTAGCCCATTATAATTTTATTTTTTTACGATTTTCTTTGTTACTTTTTCTTTGCCATTGATGATTTGTAAAATGTAGTTGGCTGGAGGAAGATTTTTATCATCTGTATAGATGAATGAATTATTTCCTAAATCATCATTTTTGTTGGTTTCAAATACTACTTGTCCGCTCATGTTAAAGATCATGATCGATGTTTCTCCTGATTGTGTTAAATTGTACTCTACATTAAATTGATCCGTAAATGGATTTGGACCGAAAGAGCGTACTTCAATGGCTGGATCTTCTGAAATACTTTCCGCTCCTCTATTTACCGCTCTCAATGGCGAGTAAGAAAATTTTCCATCATAATCAGTTTGTTTCAATCGATAATAGGAAACGCCTGACAATGGTTGATAATCCATCGTTTTGTATTTTAATAATTGAGAACTGTTACCCGCACCATTAATTTCTTCAATCTTTTCAAAATGCTGTCCATTTTCAGAGCGTTCAATGCTAAAGAAGTCATTGTTTTTTTCTTCGGCTGTAGTCCAGGTAATTTCAACAGCATCGCCAGCAGCTTTCGCATCAAACTGAACAAGTTTAATCGGAAGTGAAGCACTACCTGAGGATAATACTATGGGACCATTGATGTTCGTTAAGCTAGCTGATATGGAACCCACACCGGTCGTTACTCCATTTCCGGTACTATTGAATTTTGTGAAGTTCGACCCATTCCAATACTGAACATTGAATGCACCCGTAGAGGTAGGACCCGTTGTCGTATTCTCAGCACCACTATATCGTAATACATAATCGGCGTTCACTCCGGGAGCATTTACTTCCCACCATCTGTCAATTACATGTGTAGTAGAAACATCAGCACCACCTGGGTTGATGTTTGTAATCTCAGTTACATTGTCAGTGCCAGGCAACGGTGTGTTATTATCTCCAGTACTTCTTGTTGAGATAGTGATGTATCCTGTACCTGGATTGTTGGTTATATTTATATTCAAGTAAATTATTGCTGAACTTGATCTTCCAAATGGAAATTCTAGATTAAGATTGCTAGGGGTATATCCTATTTTTAGTTTAGATGGATTTACTGCTGTGTTATTTTCACTCTTCACGTATCCGTTACCAGAGCCACTCGCAGATGCTGCTGTTAAGATGAAGCTATTTAATTTTAACTCTCCACTTTCAGCTCTTAAAGCGCCACGAATTGTCGTATTTCGTTCTAAGTATACATATTCTGCATCGGGTGTGCCTGCAAAGTCAATGGTTAAATTTCCATATTGATGTTGAGTGCTTGTAGCAATTCCGTTGCCATATCCAGATATCTTTTGATTGTCTGTTCCGCTATAAATAACTGTGCTATTTGCATCAAGACTATAATTCATATTTCCGGTTGCTCCAATGGCCGCATTGTCAGTTCCATCATAAATTCCATTTGGATTAGTCAACTCTAGTGTTCCTCCAGAGTTAATACTTATCCCACTGTTGGCAGCTAATCCGTTTGACACTATGGGTATTGTTCCTGTATTGAATGTTCCAGTGGTTTCAACACATAAGTAGTCAAGACTCGCTGTTGCATGAGAAGCTATTTGAATAGGTCCGGCGATGGCCGTTACTTTTCCATTGGCGGTAACACGATATTTTATTTGTTGGAGCACATGAGAAGTAGAAGTTCGGTTGTAATTGGTATTGGTAGCATTTCCAAATAAAATGGTTCCAAACGTATTGGAAGTACCAGCACCTGCAGAAGTCATCGATCCACTTCCACTTAAATTGAAATTCGATCCGTTAATAAAAAGGTTGATAGTTCCTGTGTTAGAAGCGTAATTTGAAAACTGAAAAGTTCCCCCAGAATGTGTGAAATCACTGTTGATTCTAAGATTTGTACTGTCCGTATTGTTTGTACTGCTATTCGAATAAAGCATAAATGT
>JBJXGU010000139.1:0-10335 GCA_046160245.1 Bacteroidia bacterium | reverse complement strand
GGAATGCCGACTTACATTCTATAAATCTTAAGACATTCGATAATTTAATATGTAGAGTCGGTATAACCAAAGAAAGCACGCCACCCAACACCAACCCATTTTTGCGGCTTCTGCTTTCTATTTTCTTTTGCAACCACTGAACAATCTTTTGTGCTATCTCTTTACTTCATCGGTTCAGCAAAAATCGGTTCGCGCTGTTGCCTGGACGACCTCCGCACCGTACTCAACGAAATTCCTGTTTATTAAAAATTACTGCTCGAATAATACATCCTTTTTTATATATATAATTGGACTACCTACTATGTATAAATGGTATTAGATATTTGGCTCGAGCCAACGGAAGAAAACAAAACCGCATTTATTAGTGCTTTTAAAGAAATTAAAGTAAATGAATCTACAATAGCACAACTTCAAAAAATAGATTTTAGCCAACCTCAAGTATTTTATTTTGGAGAATCTCCAAAAAGAATAGATTTTTTGACTAAAATTCAACAAGTTGAATTCTTAGAAGCTTTCGATCAATCTAGTTATTTTCCTATCGCTGACCAACAAGTTAAAATCATTAATTACAACCATCTTATCACAAGTAAAATTTCTACAGGTCGATTAAAAGACAAAGCAGATGTTGAAGAACTTCAAAAGATAAATAGCAAAAGGAAAAAGCAGAATTTATTTTTTCATTATTTCAATTATTTTCAACAATTCACTTTCATCGGCAATAAATTTTCCATTCAGCAAATTTTCTTGTGTGATTCCAGCAGTATGAATCTCTTCAGGCTGACAAACATCTAACATGCTTTCAAGATTAGAAGAACGAATTCCACCACCAGGAAGTACTATCAATTCTCCTTTTACATAGTCGATCATTTCCTTGAGTCGAACCATTCCTTCCATCGCCGTTTTACCATCGCCAGATGTAAGTACACGCTCACAACCATATTTTAATAAAATATCAAGACCTAATTTCCAATCACGAACTTGATCAAAGGCTCTGTGAAAAGTAAAAGGAAAGGGTTGACATTGCTCTATAAATTTACCCAGTTGATTTTCATTGATTGTTTGATCTTCGTTCATAAATCCACAAACAAAACCATCCGCTCCCAGTGACTTAAACTCTTCTAAACTTCGCAACATCGTTTCAAACTCTTGATCGGAATAAACAAATGATCCGGGTCGGGGTCGAATCATTACAAAAATTTTATCATGAAATAATTTTCGTGCTTCGTTAAAATAATTTAAAGAAGGAGTGACGCCTCCACAAGTGTAATCCTCGCACAGCTCCAGACGATGTACACCTGCAGCAACCGCTATGTGCACAGATTCAATATTGAATGTAGCGAGTTCTAGAAGCATCTACTTTTCATATTGGAATTATTTAGCCAGGATGATATAGGGAACCTGCCTGCTGCAGGCCGGCGCAGATAAAACGGATTATTAGGATTAGCACGGATTTACTTCTTCAATAAAAATTCAGCATCATTCACAACATCCAAACCTTCACCACTTCGGTAACAATAATTAAATCCTTCACGCAAAGAAAAAGCTCCTATCTCTCCACTCTTATTTACTGCAATGAATCCAATCTGCATATCGTTCAAATTATTCTTTCGCAATTTATGCATACGTTCTACTGCAATTTGACAGGCTTCCAATGGAGATTTACCATAACGCATAGCCTCCACCACGGTATGTGATCCACAAATTCGAATTACTTCTTCTCCTACTCCAGTTGCAGTGGCGGCACCTACTTCATTATCTACAAATAAACCGGCTCCAATAATCGGCGAATCTCCCACTCGACCTTTCATCTTAAATGCCATTCCGCTAGTAGAGCATGCCCCCGACAAATTTCCGTTTACATCCATAGCAAGCATTCCGATGGTATCATGATTGTCGATAGAACCCGGAGCACGCTTATCTTTCATGTGCTTCATGGTATCCATTGGATTGTACTTACTTGTTTTCAACCACTCTTTCCAAATTTTTTCGGAATTAGGTGTCAATAAATTTTCCTTTTTAAATCCATTCTTCAATGCAAATTCAAAAGCTCCTCTGCCAACTAATACTACGTGTGGTGTTTTTTCCATTACCAATCGCGCAACGGAAACAGGATGCATAATATTTTCAATGCACATTACTGAACCACATCCACCCAATTCATCCATGATGCATGCATCCAATGTAACATTTCCATCTCTGTCTGGTAATCCTCCATATCCAACACTAGTATCATCAGGATCTGCTTCTGTAACCATTACACCTTTTTCAATGGCGTCAAGCGCACGACCGCCTTTAGATAATACTTCCCATGCTGCTTTATTGGCTTTCACATTGGGTGCCCATGTTGAAATCACGAGCGGAAAACTATTGGTAGATGGTATTCGTGCATTCAGGTTCTGAGCCAGTAAAATCGCTCCTGTTGAGAAAACAGAATGACGTATAAATTTTCTGCGATTGATCATATTCACTTATGTACTTTTAAGAATTAATTAATAATTGTTATGTCCAAATTATTTTATCTCTATCTCATCACAAAATATATAAGCATCAAACCCTGCGCCCTGATGCCACTTAGGTAATACTCCATAATTTTTTGCTTTTACACGTACAAACTTTGCTTTCGTCGGAGTAAATTTAGCCGTAAGCACTTGTTTGTTCTCTACCATATTAGTATCCGGAACTTCATTCATAACCACAGCCATCTCCCTCCACGTCTTTCCATCCTTTGAAACTTCTACATTCATTTTTGTGGGCATTAAAATCCAAGAGCGAGTGTCTTGTAAAAATCCAACACTCACAGAAGAAATTTTTTGTTCTTTTTCCATTTGAATTTCAACATCCATATCTTGGGATTGATAGCCATGCCAATCTCCTTTCCTCCAATTTTCTGTTCCATGAATTCCATCAATCATAGAGATTGGCCCTTCGGCTGAATATTGTTTACCAGGAGTCGTGTGCAGTACTACATTCCAATGGTGAGGCAATTTAAAAAAGGAAGCCTGCGTAACGCCGCTCTTTCCATGTTGATCACCACATTGAGCGAAGAGTGTTGTGCTTTCATGGATGTAAAATGGTCCGCGGTAGTTTTCACCCATCATCATGAGTCCAGGATTGTAACCATACAACATCATCGTACCATCTAAAGAAATAATATTGATGAGTAAACTATCTTTAAATATCCTTCCTTCCGATTTTATTAAAGGCGCTCTATAAAAATAAGGGGAATTCATCGCTCCTCTTTTTTCAGATGCCGTACCACGTGAAACTTCGGGTATTTCACTCATCTCAAAAACAATTTCTTTTGCTTTTACAAAATCATCATGCGTAATCAAATTACTCTCAAGTACAACTCCATCCAACTTCATACTTCGTATATACACTGACGTTGTCGAATTTCCCTTTGCAAGGATGCGGATACGATTTCCGTTTTCCAAATTCACATGTATCGAATCAAACAATGGACTTCCCACTGCGTAGTAAGGACTACCGGGCGTCACCGGATAAAATCCCATGGCACTCCAAACATACCACGCCGACATTTGACCGCAGTCCTCATTTCCGGGTAATCCTTCTGGACCCTTATTATAAAGACTGTCCATGATAGTACGTACTAATTTTTGTGTTTTATACGGCTTCCCAATGTAATCATACAAATAAGCCATGTGATGACTAGGTTCATTTCCGTGTGCGTATTGACCGATCAATCCTGTAATATCCGCCTGAGTGCGGCCTGTTGTTTCGCTGCTCTCAGAAAACAATCCGTCCAACTTTGCTTCTGCTTGTTGATCTCCACCCACCATGCGAATAAGTCCGGGAATATCTTGCGGAACAAAAAATGAATATTGCCAGGAGTTCGCTTCCGTATAATGATTATTCACTTCACGCGGATCGAAATTGGGAATGAAATCACCATTTCGACGAGGGCGCATGAAACCCGTGATGGGATCAAAAACATTTCGATAAGAAGCTGCTCGACGCAAATACGTTTGCTGTTCAACTCCTTTTCCGAGCATTCGAGCCACTTCTGAAATACACCAATCATCGTAGGCGTACTCTAATGTTTTAGATACAGACTCATGTTCATCTTCCACAGCAAGATACCCATGTTCCATATACTTAGGCAGACCAAGATGATCCAATGTAGCGCTTTTCTTCATCGCTTCATACGCATAGGCAGTATCAAAATTACTCACTCCTTTTATCAACGCATCTGCAAGTAGAGATACACTGTGATAACCAATCATACAATCGGTTTCATTGGCACCTAGCTCCCAGACGGGCAAGCGGCCACCTAATTGATATTGGTTGAGTAAAGACTTTATATAATCCAAACTTCTGCTTCTGTCGATGAGATTGTACAAAGGATGAGCAGCTCTAAAAGTATCCCACAAACTAAAAACCGTATAATGCGTAAAGCCATCACCGTTATGAATATTATTATCACGTCCGCGATATCGACCATCCACATCTGAAATAATATTGGGCACAATCATCGTATGGTACAAGGAAGTATAAAAATTAGTCTTATCTCGTTCCGACTTTCCAAAAACAACAATTTTAGAAAGCTCCTTATTCCAGATTGCCTTAGCATCATTCTTTACCTTTTCAAAATTCCAATCGGGAATTTCAGCTTCTCTGTTCTTACGTGCTCCTGCGGCATCGGCTGTAGAGATTCCTACTTTTACTAAAAGTGTATTACTCTTATCAGCAGCATCACTTTGGAAGTGGATTGCAGCAACTAATTCATCATGATCGATCGTTCTACCCAAAATCATTTTCTCCACAAAGCCTTTTAGAGAAACAGTACTGATGGGTTTTGAAAATTCAATCGAGAAAAAAACAAATTGATCTTTTGCCCATGCTTCGCTTCGACGATATCCTTCTAAAACATGATCGTTCACATAAGTCAATTCAGAACGCAATGTTTTATCGCGATGTTGAAGATCTAGCATTACAAATTGATTTTCTGAAGTTGGGAAAACATACTTATGAAATCCAGCACGAAGAGAAGTTGTCAACTCTACTTTAATATTATCATCTGCCAACTGCACCTCATAATAACCAGGCGTAGCTTTTTCGGAAGCATGATTAAATTTAGATCCGTATTCTGTAGGTACAAAAGAAGGAGTTCTTATTCCTGGCATCAATAAAATGTCGCCATAGTCGGAACAGCCGGTACCACTTAAATGGGTGTGTGTAAATCCGTAGATGAGTGTATCCGCATAATAATATCCGGCGCATCCTTCCCAGCTCCCGTCACGACGTGTATCGGGACTCAACTGCACCATTCCGTGTGGCAAAGTAGCTCCAGGGTAAGTGTGACCGACACCCCCGGTACCCGTCATGGGATCTACATATTTCGTTACGTCCTGAGCACAAATAGGAGGAAAAAAGAATAATAAATTAAGAAGAATAAGAATTTTTGTTGAATGCATAAATCAAAAATAATCAAAAAAATTGCATCCACCCATAAATTAAACAAAATGACCAAATCTGTAATAAAACAAATAGATATCTCCTACAAAAACATCATTCTTATTTGATATTATTCCAGCACTTCCATTTGATCTTATCCGCCGGACCGGTAAAATTAATTAGTTTTCTCTCGTTAGGCATCAAATGAATCCCGTTAGTATCAAATATGCATTTTCCTTCATCATCATAGAAATACAAGCCATGTGTAAAAACATTGGACGTTACGATTAAACTCGTATTATCGATCATCATCACTTTCAGTTTGGCCGGATGGAAATTCATTTTATTAGGACGATTACGAAAGAGGTAATCTCGATAGATCACATTGAAATGAAAATTATCGAATACTTCTGTTACAATGACAATATTATTTGTATCCAGATTTCTCATTTGATGACCAGGAAATAAAAAACAATCCTTTATCACCGTATCGGGATTAAGTATTAAATAACGCTCGTCAATCGAAATAGGTTCCGTCATGGTGTCTGTCCTCACATAATACAATCTTACGGTGATAGAAATAGATTCCTTTCCATCGTAATGCAAATACGTTGATAGTCCTCTTTCTGTTTCAGAAGTAGAAACAAACAACGGATCGAAATTATGTTTAACTGTAGAATAAATTAATTTAGGTTGGAGATTCTTTGAAAGACTGCTCCACGACACTGCGGGCCAGCAATCATTAAACTGCCAAAACAACGTACCTCTACAATAAGGAAATGCACTACGATGGGATTTTGTGGCGATGTCCATACCGTTGGATTGCAGCAATTGGGAGAGGTACGCATAATCGCCCATTGAAGTTGGAACTTTATAATAACGTTTTAAATATTCATTGATAGTTTCAAATCCCTTAGGATGCTTTTGATGATTTAAAAATGCAGGTGATGAAAAATTTATTTTAGAAATACTTGATCGATACGAACTCACATCCGCCATCGACTGAAATCCGTATTCACTCATGAATCTCCCCGTTTTCTTTTTGTACACTTCAAAATCTTCCATGCCCCACCATACACCCCAATAGTGACTATCCCCTGACAACATACTTTCCTTTCGTCCCCATCCAATAGATGGAGACGAAGACCAATACGAACAGGTTGGTTGAATAGAATCTACAACATGTGGTAAAATAGTTTGAAATACATTCTTATAATCGTTCCAAATTTTTGCTGAATCTGCGGATGAATAATTAAATTGTTTTTGCCAACCCCAGTTATGCCAACCTTCGTCACTCTCATTATTTCCACACCATAAAACAATACAAGGATGAGAAGATAAGCGCTCCACTTGTTGGATGGCTTCTGTTCGTACGTTGGCGGCAAATGCGGTGTCGCCTGGAATCATACTGCACGCAAACATGAAATCTTGCCAAACCATCATTCCGTATTGATCACAATAATCATAAAACGCATCCGGCAAATACACCCCTCCTCCCCAAATTCGCAACATATTCATTCCGGCTTCCTTGGCTTTTAGAACTATAGACTTATAGTCATCCATACTTACGTTCGGCAGAAAGACATCCGGCGGAACCATATTAGCACCTCGAACAAACACTTCTTTGCCATTCACGCGAAATCCAAATTCACTGCCTACTGCATCTTTATCGGTTAACAATTCCACGGTACGAAATCCGGTTTTACAAGAAACTTGATTCAACGAATCTTCTTCCAATCGGCAGGCTACTTCATAGATGGAGTGGTCCCCTTTTCCATTAATTTGCCACCGCTGAGCGTTCGGAAAAACAAAGGGAATAGTTACTGTTTGTTCTCCTTGCCGAATGTTTACTTCATGAATCAACTTCACATTTGTTCCCAATATATGAAGTGATAAATAAGTTTTCTTTAGCATAGTAGAATTTATTTTAACGACTGCTTGACCTCTAACGGTATCGCCTATGCTCATATTAGACAACACTCGGATAGCATTCAAAGAAACTTCATTCCCGGCTACTAAGTTCACTGCTTTCCAGATTCCACACGTTAAAAGTTTAGGTGCAAAATCCCAGCCGTAATGAAATTGTGCTTTGCGAGTAAAGCTTCGTAAGCCTTCGGGTAAAGTATAGTTCAACTTTTGTGCGGACAACTTTGCTTCCGCTTCTGGCGCTTTGAATTTTACCAAGAGCGTATTCTTCTTTCTTAGCATTGATTTCACATTCACTTTCCAAGAACGAAACATATTATCAGCTCTTAAAATCAATGAATCGTTTAAATAAACATCTGCATAGGTATCGAGTCCTTCAAAATTCAAATGTATTTGTGGTTTTAGCAAGATGGATTCTTCGCAAGAAAAAATACATTGATAATCCCAATTTGTTTCTCCTATCCACTGCAACTTTTTTTCATTGTCGTCAAGGAATGGATCCTTAATCTTTTTACTTTTTAATAAATCAGTATGAACCGTTCCTGGGACTTGTGCGGGAAGCCATTTCTTGGAAGTAGATTGCTTGAATGTCCAGTTGGAGAGAGGAATAATTTGAGCGTTCGACGAATTATCAATAGCAAATAATAAAACAATTAGTAAGGAGGAGATGATGCTTCGGGAAGAAATCATGGGTTACGAATTACGAATCGATACGAATATACGAAAACACGAAATGCGAATGAACACGAAATGCGAAAATGCGAAATATAAATAAAATGTTTGGGGAAGAATTATAAATACGCAATTAAATTATTTACATATAATGCGATCTGCGACAAATCGAATTTGCCAACTTACCAATTTGCACACTTGCCAATTTATCAGTAGACTAAAATTTCTGAAACAAAGAGCCAACCATTTTGTCCGGCGCCGGGTGTGCCTTCCGGGTTTTTTCCTATGGAGTTAAAGCGAAGGTGAATGGAATTCATTTCTTTATTCACGGGGATAGAAATGCGTTGAATCGGATCTGACGGAATAATTTTTTCTGACTCAAAAAGTAACTCTGTTTCTCCAAAGCTCACATTGGCTGGAGCATGAATCCAACTACCTGGATCGTGCAAGTATACCACAACAATACTATCCACTTTTTGTTTTCCATCCAATTTTATTTCCACCTCAGGACTCTTTCCGATCCAACCAATCCAATGTTTACCTGTCCATGGGAAAACTCCGGTGATACCATCTACTAAAGTGCTTCCAGGATTTGCATAACTTCTTTCACCCGGAGTAATTAAATTCACTTTTGCATTGGTCACTTTAGAAAATTCGAAAGGATAAGTGATGGTGCTGGTATGTTGATTATAAGTGCTTCGAACTATTAAGGTAGATGTGGCCGAGGCTATGAGTGGCTTTTTATACGACTTAAAATTCAGCACTCCATCGCCAAGATCCCAGGCCGTTTCTATTTTTTGTGGCACCTTTGATTCCAACGTAAATAATAAAGTTTGAATTTTTGGTCCTTCACCAATTTTCAAAGAAGGCAAATGCCATGCATGCGAATAATTCACATCAAGGGAATCCAGAAGAGATTGATTTTTCAACACGCGTTTAAAAAAACTTTTCTGATCCAAAAGATTTGTATCTGTCCATAGTACTTCTGAAAGGGCACACAACCTGGGCATCAACATATACTCTACTCCTTTCTCATTATACATATACTCCGTCCACAAGTTGGCTTGTGCCCCTAAAATTAATTTTTGCTCCTCCTTCGTTAAAGAATCCGGAATCGGACGATAGGCATAAACTTTTTCCAGTGTAGTATATCCGCCGATTGCTAAAGGTTCTGCAGCTCTTTCGCCCTGGTAGTGATCGAAATAACAGTGTGTGCCCGGTGTCATGATCGCATAATGCCCAGATCGTGCGGCCGCTTTCCCGCCTTCAATTCCTCTCCAACTCATTACCGTCGCGTTGGGAGCCAATCCGCCTTCTAAAATTTCATCCCACCCAATAATTTGCCGACCTTTACTGTTTAAATATTTTTCGATTCGCTGAATGAAATAACTTTGTAACTCCTCTTCGTTACTTAAATCATTTTCAAATCGCGTATTCAGACATTTTGGGCATCTGCTCCATCTTTCCTTTGGACATTCATCACCACCAATATGAATATAGGTTGATGGAAACAATTCGATGACTTCTGAAAGCACATCTTCCAGAAAAGAAAATGTAGAATCATTCACACAAAACACATCGTCATATCCACCCCAGGCTCTCCCAACTTCCTTCACTGTACCCAAACAAGAATACTCAGGATACGCAGCCAGAGCGGCTAGAGAATGACCGGGCATTTCAATTTCAGGAATGATTGTAATTTGACGCTGCGATGCATATTGCACTACTTCACGGATATCGTTCTGAGTATAATATCCGCCGTAAGGAATAGAGTCGAACTGTTTATTTCGGTAAGGGCCAATCATGCTTCCACTTCTCCATGCCCCTACATCGGTGAGACGAGGATACTTAAGAATTTCAATTCTCCATCCTTGATCATCGGTAAGATGCCAATGAAAAGTATTCATCTTATAAAGAGCAAGTAGATCAATATATCTTTTCACAAACTCCTTCGATAAAAAATGTCGAGACACATCTAAATGCACACCACGATAACCAAATTGAGGTTGATCATAAATGGTAAGACAAGGAATTTTATTTTTGTTTTCAAGCGACTGATATGCCAACTGCAATAAAGTACTCGTTCCTCTTATCAGTCCGGCCGCACCACCTTCTAAAAGCATATACTTTCGTTTCACTTTCAACATGTACTTTTCAGAAGTATCACTAATCATTGAAAATGCGATATAACGATCTTTACTTAATACAGATGAAACGATAGGTAATGCATAACCGTTAGTTTGCATCAACCATGAATTAAAAAGTTCAGCTGTTTGTAAGGCTATGGCTCCATTCGCTAAAATTTTTGTCTCAGGAGAAATC
>JBJXGU010000138.1:0-7526 GCA_046160245.1 Bacteroidia bacterium | reverse complement strand
GATAACAAAATGTTTGAAACGGTTGCTCGATTAAACGTTCCTTATATTATGATGCATTTGCAAGGTGATGTGACATCCATGCATCAGAAATTTGAATATTTAAATTTGATACATAATGTGATTCATTACTTTCAAGAAAAAATTGTTTTGCTGAGAAAGATGGGTGTAAAAGACATCATCATAGATCCTGGATTTGGATTTAGTAAAACTACATCCGATAATTTCCTGCTCTTGAAAAAATTAAGCGCGCTGCAAATTTTAGATGTTCCGATTCTTGTTGGAGTGAGTAGAAAATCGATGATCAATAAAACACTAAACATTTCGTCGGCCGATGCACTCA
Source organism: Bacteroidia bacterium (assembly GCA_046160245.1). Classification (GTDB taxonomy): domain Bacteria; phylum Bacteroidota; class Bacteroidia; order AKYH767-A; family OLB10; genus JAJTFW01. The sequence continues at coordinate 7,186 of JBJXGU010000138.1, read as the reverse complement.
ATGGAACAAGCGTATTAAATAGTTTTGCATTGTTGAACGGAGCGAATGTAATAAGAGTGCATGATGTTAAAGAAGCTCGAGAATGCGTTCAATTATTTCAAGCATTAACGGAATCTAAATGAGCTCAAAAAAAGCGATCTTTTCAAAGACAGGATACATCAAAGGAAAACAATGTTTGAAGTCGTTGTATCTCTACAAACATCATTATTCTTTGCGCGATCCTATTCCTGCTGAACGACTCAAACGCTTTAATTTAGGCAGTGATTTTGGCATCATGGCAAGAAAACTTTTTCCTCATGGCCTTGATGCTAGTCCAACCCATGTTCATCGTTATTCAGAGAGTATCGCACTTACGCAAAAATTAATTCAAGACGGAGTTACAACAATATATGAAGCTGCATTTTTGCACGAAGGAATATTAATTTATGCCGATATCCTCACCAAACTAAGTTCGGGATGGGCATTGTATGAAGTGAAAAGTAGTGCAAAAGTTTCTAATGTGTATCAGCAAGATTTAGCATTGCAGTTTTATGTAATTAAAGGCAGCGGATTAGATCTTCTTCATGCATCAATCCTTCATCTGAAAGAACCATTGACAGACGATTACAAGGAACAAGAGATCGCCACTTTATGTCAAATCTCAGATTTCACTGAGTATTGCCATGAGACTTTTTCCACCATTAAAGCTGAAATTGAATCTATGAAAACTCTACTGGCAGGATCTCGAATTCCGGCTATTGAGATGGGTGATCACTGCCATGCTCCTTATTCCTGTGACTTCATTGGATTTTGTACTCAACAATTAAATCCTCCTAGCGAAGGCCTATTCAAGGAGTAAATTCATCCTTTTCGATTAACTTTGCCCTCTGTTATGCGATCCAACTCTTGGTTTCTGTTCAAACTTCTTTTTTTCTGGATGATCTTATTTTTCATCGCCAGAATTCTATTTCTTATTTTCTTGTTTACAACCACTAGTCAATATGATTTATCTCAATGGCCATTGAGTTTCATCTACGGAATACGATTGGATTTATCTACTGCTGGATATTTAATGGTGCTCCCTACTCTATTATGGTTAATCTACCTTTTTTATAAAAAGAAGTTTTTACTAAAAAGTATTATTATTTTACAAGGACTATTTATATTTCTCATTGTAGGAATACTGATAGGAAATATCGGGATCTATGCAGCTTGGGGCACTTTAATAAATGCCCGCGCATTGGCTTTTTTGCAAGATCCGGAGGGAATTATTGCTTCTCAAACCACCTTTGAATTAATAAGTCGAATAGCCATTTGGTTGCTCATCACCTTCTCATTACTTGCTTTTTTCAAAAAGAAAATTTTACAGGTTGATGCCGATCATGAAAAGAAAAGTGCGCTCACCACTTCCATTTTCTTTTTACTTTTCCTTCCCTTGGGCATTCGAGGCGGCTGGCAAGAAATTCCCATCAACGAAAGTGCAGCTTCCTATTCTGAAGTTATCCCGTTAAATCATGCGGCAACGAATCCAGTTTGGTACTTGCTAAATAATATCAACAAGAGCGGACTCAATAAAAAGAATCCATATCTTTTTTTTGATGATGCAACGGCAACGCAACATTTCAATCAGCATATTGATCGAACATCGGGATTTACTCAAGTACTCGATTCTACTACACCTAATATTGTACTTATCGTTTTAGAAAGTTGGACAGCAGATGTAATTGCGCCGTTAAACAATTCAGCTTCAGAAAACATTACGCCCTTCTTTACTTCACTCTGTGATTCCGGATTATTATTTACCAATATCTATTCGAGTGGTCGACGAACGGATCAAATGTTTCCATCCTTGCTATGTGGATTTCCATCACCACCCAATCACAGCGTTGCCCGTTTTTCGGACAAGCTACAGCACCTACCTTTCCTGAGTAAAGACTTATCAAAAGTCGGCTATCAAAACTCTTTTTACTATGGCGGAGAATTGGGATTTGCGAACATGAATACATTTTTACATCAAGCAGGATTTTCTTCCATCAATGGCAAAGACCAATATCTTCCGGAGCAAATTTATAGTAAGTGGGGAGCTCATGATGAACACTTATTCAATAAAATATTGAGTGAAATCGATAAGAAGAAAAGTCCATTCTTCACCATGACGCTTACATTAAGCACGCATGAACCCTTTGATGTACCGGGAGAAAGGAAGTTTGGAGAAAGTACAGAATCAGAAAAATTTAAGAACTCAGCCTATTATACAGATGGGTGCTTGAAAAATTTCTTTGAATCGGCTCGCAAAGCAACATGGTATTCGAATACATTATTTATTCTAGTTGCGGATCACGGACATATGCTACCACTTAAAAGAGATTATTATGATCCTGCAACCTACCGAATTCCACTTCTTTGGGTCGGTGCTCCATTAAAAAAAGAGTTTAAGGGAAAACGCAACCACCAATTGGGAGGCCAGCATGAAATTGCATATTCCTTATTAAAACAACTGCATCTTGATGCTTCTCTTTACACCTACAGCAATAATTTACTTTCACAAGGTCTAGGAAAAGGAATTTATATTAACTACGACTCGGGCTTAGGATGGAAACAGGGAGATGATCAACTCGTTTATTTATATGCGGAGAAAAAATATTTGCCGTATACTCATCTCTCATCGGATAGTATCGCTGTTTTGAACGGAAAATCCTTTCTTCAAAAACTTTATCAAGGATTCTTAGATCTTTAAAACCTATATTCAATCATCCCCACTATCTTTGTTCCTTATGAATACAGATATCAACTATAAGAAATTACTTGAAAATATCCGTTGCTTCGTTTTTGACGTTGATGGTGTAATGACCGATGGAAGCTTATCAATTCAACCGGATGGCACGATGTATCGCACCATGAATATTAAGGATGGATACGCAATGCAATTGGCAATAAAAAAAGGATATCAAATCTTTGTTATCAGTGGTAGTACGCCGGAAGGTGTAAAAAAACGATTGGAGCGATTGGGCATAACAGAAATCCATATTGGAATTGAAAACAAACTTGACAAGTTAAATGAATTACTTACAAAATATAAATTCCAATTTTCCGATTTACTATACATGGGCGACGACATGCCTGACTTAGAAGTATTGAAGAAATGCGCACTCAGAACTTGTCCGAGCGATGCCGTTTATCAAATAAAAAACGAATGTCAATTTGTATCTACTTTTCCCGGTGGCAAGGGTTGTGTACGCGATATTATTGAGCAGGTATTACAACTTAATGGAGATTGGGAATAGATTCATCATTCAAATAAAATGAAACATTACCTACAATTAATTCGCTGGCCCAATCTATTGATGATTGCTTTATTACAATACTTGCTAAGGCATGCATTAATTGGTCCGATTTTGCTATTTGAAGACAAAGGATTACTGCTTACTGAATTTGAGTTTTCCATTTTAGTCATTTCATGCGTACTCATTGCAGCGGGTGGATATATTATTAATGATGTTGAAGACTTAGAAATTGATGCTATCAATAAACCCGAGAAAAAATTAATTGGAAATCAAATTTCAAAAGACAAAGCCATCAATCTTTACACGGTGCTCACCTTTCTAGGTGTTTTAGGAGGGTTCTTTTTGAGTTATGTAAAAGGATATACTTACATCGGCATCATTCATTTAATAACCGCTGGGATGCTCTACTTCTACTCTACCTCGTATAAGTGCATTCCCTTTTTAGGCAACTTCATTATCTCTTTACTTTCGGCTTTAGTTGTCATCATTGTTATTGTTCCCGAACCCTTTGCCAAAGACAATCCAGCAGTAATGTTGATGATCGCTTTGTATGCTTTCTTCTCCTTTATTACCACATTCATCCGTGAAATTGTTAAGGACATCGAAGATATAGAAGGAGACAAACAAAATGGTTGCAGCACAATGGCCAATAGTTTGGGCTTAAAAAAGGCAAAATGGATCAGTATCATCTTAACTTTTTTTGTTGTCAGCCTGCTCATTTATGCACAAATTTTTAGTCGGCAATGGGAAAGCTTAATCCCCTTCCTCTACATATGCATTTTCATTGATATTCCTTTCTTAGTCTTGCTTAGGAAGTTAACTATTTCTGAAAATAAATCTGATTTTAAAAAAGCTAGTGTTTGGATAAAAATGATTATGTTTACAGGAATAATTTCACTCGCTATATTTAACTTTAGCTTCTAATTTAGTTGATTTATGAATCCCCTACTAAGCAAATTCGAAGGCACGAGAATCATTCTCGGAACCAATTCACCAAGAAGAATTGAACTGTTCAAGCAGCTTGGTTTACCTTACGAAGTCATTAAAAAAGAAATTGATGAAAGTTATCCTGAGCAATTCAGAAGAGAAGACATTGCTATGTTTTTAGCGCGAAAAAAATCACTCGCTTTTAAGAGCGACGTTGCGGATGGAGGAATTGTAATCACTGCAGATACTATTGTTGCGTTAGATGAACTCATCATAGGTAAACCAAAAGATTTGGCCGAAGCAGAACATACGTTGAGATTGATGTCAGGCCGCAAGCATTCTGTGATTACCGGTGTGGCCATCATGTCAGCAAAAAAATCAGAATCTTTCTTTGTGAAAACAGAGGTTTCTTTTAAGACACTTCGCAGTAATGAAATCGAATATTATTTAGCAACTGAAAACTCGTTGGACAAAGCAGGAGCTTATGGCATTCAAGATTGGATTGGGCTCATTGGGATTGAATATATTTTGGGATCTTACTACAATGTGGTTGGTTTACCCACCAAGGAGCTTTACGAAAACTTGCTTCGTTTCTAGTTTATGCGAAAAGCATTTCTTCAAATGCACATTGCTATTGTGCTCTGGGGATTTACTGCAATTTTAGGAAAAGCCATTCAACTCGACGAGGGATTACTCGTTTGGTATCGCATGCTTATAAGTGCTTTAGCTATGGGATTTTTTTTAGTAGCAAAAAAGAAATTCGAAAAAATTTCGTGGAAGCAATTGGGACATCTTAGTCTCATTGGGCTTATCATCACTTTACATTGGCTTACTTTCTATGGGGCCATTAAAGCATCCAATGTATCTGTTGCGATTGTGTGTTTTTCTAGCCTTTCACTCTTCACTGCAATCATGGATCCCTTAAGTAAAGGTCAGCGTCCAAAAAAAATGGAACTCCTATTAAGTTTAATAGCTATTCTTGGAATCTATTACATCTTTTCAGTACAACAACTTTATTACAAAGGAATCATTCTGTCTTTAATAAGTGCATTTTTGGCTGCTATCTTTTCCATTATGAATAAAAATATTAGTACTAAAATCAATCCTGGAACCATTACTTTTTACGAATTAGGAACCGGATTTTTACTGTTAACAGTATTACTTCCGATATGGTTTACCATAAACGACAGCAGCTTTCAACTTCCATCCACGATGGATTTTATTTACTTATTAATTCTCGGAGTAATTTGCACTACGTTTGCGTTCACCATTTCGCTCTATGCTTTGCAAAAAATTGATACCTTCACGATGAATCTTAGTTTGAACTTAGAGCCCATCTACAGTATCATATTAGCTATAATAATATTCAAAGAGCATGAACTTTTGGGAATACAATTTTATATTGGAAGTTTAATCATTTTTTCTTCCATTATACTGCACGGAATTTTACTTATGAAGGAAAGGCGGAGACGTTAGATGTTAGACGTTAGATGTTAGATGTTAGATGGATATTGGACATTGGATGTTATATATCTAAAGTTGTAGATACAATTTAGCATCGAGCATCAAGAATCGAGCATCAAGAATCGAGCATCAAGCATCTAACATCTCAATTCACCTTCCGCCCTTTCGCTACTTTTTCGTTGATGCGGAGTTTACGGATGCTTTTCATTTTAAACATTAAAACACATTGTCCACTACCTTGATTCGAATAAAAAGTTTGTCCGCCATAATTGACTTCGCCTTTATCATTATTCCATTTTAAGGCTCTTAATGAATAATAGCCATTACGATTATTCTCACTGCTAAAAACCAGACTTTTTTCAGCCCCATCTTCAAAAGCAACTTTTAAAGTCTTATTATCTGCAACCAAATCGATGGCTCCGGGAGTTTTCGCTTTTATGGTGATTTGATCAATAGTGCGTCCGCTTTGGATAATTAATTTTCCGTCTTCTGTAGTTTTCTGCTGGTCGTTTGATTCACCACGACGCAAAGCTAAAGGATCTGATAGGTAAAATTGAATTCCTTTCAATTCTTCGGGGGTTAATTGATATTGATCGCGTAGGGCTTGAGTAAAAGGAATTTTAGGGGAACATGAGCTCAGGGATAACAAAATCAGGCCGGAGATGATAAGGTTAATTCTATTCATAGAGATGGTTTTAGTGCGCAAATCAAAGATTGTTCCAAACGGAAATGGAAGTGATAAAGATCAAGATAAAAGATGATCAATAAATGAAATAAAAAAAGGGTTACTCGATGAGCAACCCTTTTTAACAATAAATTTAAATTTACTGAATTACCAAACGTTGCATTCCAAGAGATTTACCATCTTGATTTAAGCGAACGATATAGATTCCTTTTGCAAGGTGAAGGTTATTTACTTGAATGACATTCAATCCAGCTGAAACTTCTGTATTAACAAATTGATTAGCATTTTTTCCGTCTACTGTCATCACATCAACAGAAACATCCGCATTCGATTTAGAAATGAACTGAATATTGAATTGATCTGCGGTTGGATTTGGCGACAATGAAAGTTGAGCATCGTTAGTGTTCTCATTAATTCCAGTTACACCAACACCTACTTTTAGTGATACGCTTACATCGCTTTGAAAAATCATATTTCCATAAATTTCAGAAACACGTAAACCAAGAACATATGGTGCATTACGAGCTTGATTTGCATTTGGTGTCCAAGAAACCGTTGCAGTTGCACTACTTGCTCCATTTACAACCGATAATAGAGCAGGATTAGAAGTTAAATCAAACGCTTCTCCTCTACCTGCCAATGTCAAGCCTTGGTTGTCTTGATCGAAGATGGAAATGCTCATTGAGAATGCTGCATTTGGAGCGATGGTATAAGCTTTACCATTAAATGGAGCTGAATTAGAACTAATCATTAACACAGCAGGTACATTTAAACTTTGAACAACAATTAACTGCATATCACGACTAATTTCACCAATTTGAACTCCGTTACGGTATTCTTTAACTCG
>JBJXGU010000137.1:0-3454 GCA_046160245.1 Bacteroidia bacterium | reverse complement strand
AATAACAACTCCTTGTCGATACGGGGATATTTTCCATACAACCCATCCACATATCCGAGAGAACATAGTTTAATTAGGTTACTATATCCTTCTGCATTCTTTGCCAACATTAATTGATGATAGCGCACATCTCTTTCTTCACGCGTAAATTGACGCTTGTGACGATCTTCCACCATATAAAACTCACAGCCAACAATGGGTTTGATCGTATTAGGATTTTCTTTCGTATTATACTTAGAAGCCTCGGCCACAAACTTAAAAGCCCCAAACATATTTCCATGGTCGGTGATGGCTAATGCGGGCATATTATCGCCTACTGCTTTTTTATAAAGCGTAGAGATATCGGCTGCTCCGTCGAGCAGTGAGAATTGGGTATGTACGTGCAGGTGGGAAAACTTGGTCATAGCTTGTCTACAAAATTAAAAAGCTACACGACTTAATCGTCTTCATTTTCGGACTAAATCCTTAAATGATTCTACCTGAGGGCATGGGAATTTACTAACATATGAACGACCGAAAGATGAAACAGTTATTATTCGTAAAATCAAGGTTTAACCAAAAGCTATTCAAAATCTAACTTGCTTTAAGTTAAATATTCTTTTACTTTTGTAAATACCATGAAATCAAGAATTTTATGTAAATAAAATAGTTAATAAAAAGCAACGATGACTCTACAATTCATACATGATAATCGAGGAAACACAACAGGTGTTTTTATTCCAATTGAGGAATGGCAAATACTTAAGGCCAAGTATACTGATTTGCAAAAAGAAGAAGCTGAAAACATAGTTGATCTCGCTCCATGGCAAAAGCAAATCATTGAAGAGAGATTAAGTGATTACTACAAAACACCTATTCATGTTGAAGATTTCGATTCAACCATTGATGATATAGAAAAAAGTTTATGAGTTATGCTATTGTTCTTGTCGGAACCGTAAAGGATGACATTATTAAAGCAGCTACTCACTACAAGAGTATTAATCCCCTACTTGCAAAGCAGTTTTTGTTTCGCATTCGTGAAGCCAAAGTATATATTGCAAAAAGCCCACTTGGCTTTCAGATAAAATATAAAGAAGTTAGAACATTTTTATTAAAGCAAATTCCTTATCACATACATTATCAGTTATCGGCAATTTTTGCGTTCCGACTAAACAATGTTGCAAATTGATACAATGATGAGGTATGTCTTGACAATATTAATTTCCGTTTCAACATGCCTCTCATTTATATCTTGTGGTTTTAAAGTGCCTTCAATAATAAAGCAAGAATTCAAATATTGTTATGATGGAAAAAACACAGGAATAGATTCGCTTATAAATATTCACGGGTATTATTCAATTGGACAAACACTAGACAGATCTGGAACAGACGCGATTTACAAACACATAATTGATACTTTCTACTTAAATTTTATGTTTTACCAGGATGGAACTTTCCTATATAATTTTGGTGATTATGATAATAATATTCCTGAATATTTCAAGAATGTAATTGAAGTCACGAACAAAGGAAAAAAACATTGGTTTTATCGTAATAATAAATGGGGAAGATATATAGTTACTAATGATACAATAAAAGCTCAATGGTATCACATGCCCTGCAGCCTCAATGATGGATGGTATGACGGTGAAGTTTGGTTTAAGGTAATTAATCGAAATGAATTAAAAAAAATTTTTGTTCCAAAAGCAATAAATATCAAAGAAAAAGTTGATGAAAATTTGATTCCGCAGGTTGAATATTTCCCTGCAAAATTTATTTCTGTTGAAATATTGCCAAAGTCTAATTGTAAGCTTAAACAAGAAAAATGGTTCTGGTGCAACAACTGAAGTAAAACTGCCGATAACATCAGATTAAAAGAAATAAAAAAAAGGGCTTTGTTCGGTATTCAAAGAATTGAGCTCCTAATGAACAGTGTAGATAAACGAACAATTGGGCATCTAACCCCTTCTTTTTTTACTTCTTTAATCCCTTCTTCGATAGACGACAAAAACATGCAAATTATTATTTTGGCTGCTATACATGCCTATAAGAACCCTGCAGATTTTTCATATAGGCAAGAATAATTTTAAAAGTACACACACACCGTTGAAAATTAGATAATGATTTTATAAGAGTAATAAAAATGGCTAATTTAAAAACTCTACAAATTGTAGATTTATTTTATTGAGTTCTAATATTTAAATCCTTAATTGGCAAATAAAGAAAAGGCCCTTCACACAAGAAGAGCCCTTTCTCAATTTTACATAAGATACATTCTATTGGACCATAGGCAACATTGTTTGATTATTTAGTTATTTTTTAATTTGTTTTCGCTTTGAATACATTACAATGATATGACGGGTTGGGGAGTCTGTTTTAGCAAAAATTAGATATTTCTTACATCTTTGCAGTAAGATTATGAAAACAACCCATCTACTCCTCAGCGCATTCCTTTGCTTTTGTACTTCCCTCTCAAAAAGTCAATCTCATGCTCATAATACGGATAATAATGCATCTGTTTCCTATCCTGATGTGATTGCTCAATATCAAGAGCTGGCGAATAAATATCCATCCGCTCAACTTAAAGAATATGGATATGCCGATGGCGGTAAACCCATTCATCTTTTTGTGATTAGCCCTGAGAAGATTTTCAATATTGATTCATTGAAAAAAAACGGATATACCATCTTACTCATCAATAATGGAATTCATCCGGGTGAACCTGATGGAATCATGGCGAGTTTACGATTATCGCAGGATTTATTATCGGGAAAAGAAATCCTCCCTAAAAAAGTAATTGTATGTATCATTCCCGTTTATAATATAGACGGAGCTTTAGAAACCTCTTTGTTTTTCAGATCGGGGCAAAATGGTCCGGACGTAGTTGGATTTAGAGGCAACGCACGTCACCTCGATTTAAATCGCGATTTTATTAAATGCGATTCAGAAAATGCCAAGACTTTCACTAAAATTTATAGAGCGTGGGATCCTGATGTATTTATTGACACCCATGTTAGTGATGGCGCCGATTATCAATATGTGATGACGCTCATCGATTCACAAAAAGATAAATTGCATCCAACGGTGAGTAAAGTGATGCAAGAAAAAGTACTTCCGTTCCTTTATAAAGAAATGGAAAAAAACGGATTTCCGATGACCCCCTATGTGAATGTGTGGGGAGATGACCCGGAAGTGGGAATGTCAGGGTTTTTAGAACCGCCACGTTTTGCTTCCGGCTATAGTGCCCTGTACAATGCATTCCCTTTTGTCACCGAAACACATATGTTAAAACCATTTGCACAACGCACCGAAAGCACCTATCAATTTTTGAGAGTTGCCCTGCAACTTTGCGCTCAATATGGAAATGAAATTCAATCGGCACGAAAAACAGCTAAGCAACAAGTGGCCAACGAGCAATTGTTATTTCCATTACAATGGAAACTAGATTCGAGTTTTGTCGATAGTATCATTTTCA
>JBJXGU010000136.1:0-15810 GCA_046160245.1 Bacteroidia bacterium | reverse complement strand
TTTAGTAAGTTTTGTATTGGAAAGTAAATTTCCAAAATCAATAATTTTCTCTATTTTCGTCCCAGTATTAAAATAAAAATATTTTTAAATCATCATTCATGGAATTACAAAAAATTCAAACCAAAATTTATGAAATCCGTGGTCAAAAAGTTTTATTTGACTTTGACCTTGCCGAACTCTACGAGGTAGAGACAAGAGTACTAAATCAAGCCGTCAAACGTAACATGGACATCTTTCCTATAGATTTTATGTTTCAACTTACTGAAAATGAATGGGAACGGATGTCATCACAAATTGTGATGACATCCCTAAATAAACGTCCTAAATCGGCTTTGCCCTTTGCTTTTACTGAACATGGAGTTACAATGCTTGCCAACGTTTTAAAAAGTAAAAAAGCAAGACTAACGAGCATTGCAATTGTTAGAGCCTTTATTGGACTCAAACAATTTATATCCAATTATCATGAATTATCAGAAAAACTGAAAGAATTGGAGAGCAAATACAACATGCAGTTTAAAGACGTTTACGAAGCCATCAATTATTTATTGCAAAAAGACAAAATTGAAATAAATCAAAAGGAAAGAAAGCGGATTGGCTTTTATAAATAGAACTATTTTCATCTCTCCATAAGAATGCTCAGAACAAATGTAGAATAGAAATCAATTCTGCGAAAAATTATTAGGAGGATGATTTTAATACAATCATTACTCCAAGCATTAAAATAAAAATATTTTTAAAATCTTCTATTATGCAATTACAAAAAATTCAAACCAAAATTTATGAGGTCAGCCGGCAAAAAATAATGCTTGATTTTGACCTGGCTGAGCTGTATGAAGTCCAGACAAAAAATTTAAACCTGTCTGTTAAAAGGAATTTAAAGCGATTCCCAAAAGACTTTATGTTTCAATTAACAAAACCTGAATGGGAAAGTTTGAGGTTGCAAATTGAAACCTCAAACCTTCAAAGGTTGCAAAATGAAACCTTTGAAAAAGATAGTAGAAAATACACAAAATATTTTCCTCATGCTTTTACTGAACAGGGTTTAGCCATGCTAAGCGGAGTTTTAAATTCTGATAAGGCAATTGAGGTAAATATTGCTATTATGAGGGCTTTTATTTTCATAAGGCAATATGCCATAAGCCATACTGATTTAACCGACAAATTAAAGGAGCTAGAGACCAAATACAATAAACAATTCAATGATGTGTACGAAGCCTTAAACTACCTACTCAACAAGGATAAACAAGAAACCGCACAAAAAGAACGAAAAAAAATCGGCTATAAATAAAAACCCTTCATCTTTTTTTTACAAACTATTCAAACTAAAATCCTGGAGGTCAGCCGGCAAAAGATAATGCTTGATTTTGACCTGGCTGAACTATAAGAAACCGAAACAAAATACCTAAAAAGAGCAGTTCGGTCAAATATGAAAAGGTTTCCAGCCTACTTCAAGTTTGAGGCTTCTAAAACGGAGTGGGAAACTTTGAGGTGCAATTTTAGCACCTCAAACAATAAGGGTGGATTATGGTACTTGCCTTTTGCATTTACCGAACAAGGGGTTGCTATACTTTCATATATATAGGACATGCGGTCACATTTTGTGACCGCTAACCAACCCTTCAAAGGTTTCAAAATGAAACCCTAAATAGAAAAAGGAATGTATTATTATAAATAATCTTTCAGAATATTTTTAGTAAACCAATTGGGCAAATCATCAGATTTGATTTGCATTTGATTTTGAAAGGTCTCTGCAATTAATCTCATTTGCTTTCCAGAATTATCAAATAAAAATGCTCGTGACACTTTTTGTATTGCTCGAGGTAAATTTTTTAAAGTGAGATAATATCTTTCTTCAATCTTTTCTTCTGAAACAGAATGACCACCTTTTGCTATTCTATTTTTTACTCTATCAATGTTGATCAATGGATCATCCGTGCAAATAAAATATAAATACGTCTTATATCCGTTTTTGATTGCATTTTGAATTTCATCTATTTTGCTACGATGACTCATTACGGTTTCATATGAAAATGATCTATTCTGATTCAAAAGTTTCCAACGAATAAATGCAGCTACGAATGCAGCCTCATAACTATTCGTTTCTCCTGATAAATTTACAATTAATCCCAATTTTACTTCAACGTCAATTACACCATTTACTTTTTTCACTTTTCGAATAAGTGAGCGTGCTGCTTTTGTTTTACTAAACAATGCTAGATCCGTTTTATCAAACTGAAGACCTAAGTCAGAAAAATCAACAACTCGATTATCTCGTAAATTAATTTCTATTTCGTCTGCATTTACAAAAACTCCAGGATCAAATTGTTTTTTAAAACTATTGAAAAGAGAAGTTTTCCCACTTCCATTAGGTCCTGCAAAAACTCGAACTCTTTTAAGACTTGCGGACATTTAAAACATCCCCTATTTTTAAGTTATTTAACTTATTTGTTTTGGAAGACACATAAACTAAATTTTCATCATTGAGAATATCTTTTGTGCCATCGGGATGCTCTCTGTACAATACTCCTTTTTCCATAAAAGTAATTGACAACCCTAATGCTTTAGAACTTCTAATTGCTCGCTGAGCTGCAGTTTTTCCTATTTTTAATAATGAAGCAACTTGTCGAAAATCAGTACGAAAACCATATTTTTTCTTAGTAGAAACTGAACCCAATTTGGAATAAATAGTTTTCTTAGCTTTCATCACTGATTTTTAATTATTATTATCAAAAATAAAAAGCAAATATAAGACAATAATGCCACAAAATAAAGGCCTAAGCGCAAGTTAAGTGCAAATATTTTCCAAATTAATGAATGGTTTTGAACTTTCCGTTGAATAATTATAACCTTTGCCCAATATTTAGAAAAAGTAAATTCACGTTTTAAATCTGGCATTAGCCAATCAGTGACAAATCATTATTAAATGACGAAAAAATTATTTGGTGAGAACTCAAGCCCCATTCCAACATCCAGTATTTTCCCTATTTTCGTTCTTGTATTAAAATAAAAATATTTTATAAAACATCTATTATGCAATTACAAAAAATTGAAGCAAAAATTCATGAAATCCGTGGTCAAAAAGTAATGCTTGATTTTGACCTGGCGGAGCTGTATGAAGTTGAAAACAGAGCCTTAAAGCAAGCTGTAAAACGTAACCTTGATCGATTCCCCAGCGATTTCATGTTTCAGCTTTCGAAAGCTGAATGGCACGAGGTTATCACAAATTGTGATAACCTCCCTGAAGGGGCAAAATATTGTCCGGCTACGCCTTTTGCTTTTACCGAACAAGGCGTTGCTATGCTGTCTAGCGTATTAAAAAGCAAGAAAGCTCTACAGGTAAATATTGCTATCATGAGAGCCTTTGTTTTCATAAGACAATATGCTTTAAGCCACCGTGATTTAACTGAAAAACTAAAGGAAATTGAGACTAAATACAATAAGCAATTCAAAGATGTGTACGAAGCCCTAAACTATCTTCTAAATAAGGATAAACAGGAAGTTGTACAAAAGGAACGAAAAAGAATCGGGTATAAATATGGAACCATTACATTAAGATCAAAAATTCAAGAGGTCAGCAGAAAAAAAATTTGCTCGTTCCTACCCAATTGAGCTGTATTAATCCGAATTAGAACAACTAAAAAAAGCAGTTGAGTCAACGATCAAAAAGTTTTCACCCGGTTTCAAGTTTGAAGTTTCTAATACAGAGTGGGAAACTTTGATGGGCAATTTATACATCTCAAACAATTAAGGTGTTATTAAGTACTTGCCAATTGCAATCACTGAAATAGAGACAGTAATGCTTTCAAGTTAAAAATGCACTATCTTTGAACGTCTGTAGCACAAAAAATATAGCCTTTACCAGATCCACTTGCTCAACCATTCGTCTTAAACCTAATGATCTTAATTGCAAAAACCTTTGCGGGATGTGAAGAAATTCTGGAACAAGAACTTCTAGCCCTTGGCGCTGAGAATACAAATATATTAACACGTGCTGTTCAGTTTGAAGGGGATTTAGCATTGATGTATAAAGCGAACTTGCATTGCAGAACGGCTTTAAGAATTTTAAAACCCGTTTTTACTTTTGAAGCGATTGATGAAGACATGCTTTATAATGAAATTAAAAACATCGACTGGACCGAGCACTTTTCACTCAACCAAACTTTTGCGATCAATGCAACACTTAATAATTCTAATTTAACACATTCACTGTACGTAGCCTTAAAAACCAAGGATGCTATCGTTGATCAATTCAGAGATAAGTTAGGTGATCGTCCCAATGTGGATATTGAATTTCCTGATTTCAGAATTCACCTTCACATCTATGAAAATAATTGTACACTTTCTTTTGATAGCTCGGGTGACTCTTTGCATAAAAGAGGATATCGTGATTACACCAATATTGCACCCATCAACGAGGCCTTAGCTGCAGCTTTAATTATTTTGAGTGATTGGGATCGTAAAATGCCACTGGCTGATTTTATGTGCGGCAGTGGAACTTTATTGATTGAAGCGGCCTTGTTAGCCCTTAATATAGCTCCTAACAAACAAAAAGATTGGTTTGGATTTCAAGGGTGGAAAGATTATGATAAAGCTCTATGGAAGCAGATTTATGATGATGCTATCAAAGCTGAATTAAAACCCAACGGATTAAAATTATACGGTTCTGATATCAGCGGCGCTGTATTAGCAAAAGCAAAACAAAATATTGATCATGCAGGATTAGCAGATGTGATTCAATTGCGTAAATGTTCTTTTGAAAAGTTTAAAACCCCAGCCGACGAAGGAATGATGATTTGCAATCCACCCTACGGATTACGCATCGAACCAAAAGATATTTTAGCCATGTACCAAGGCTTTGGCGACGCTATGAAACAAAATTTCAAAGGTTGGACTTGTTGGTTCCTCACTGGAAATTTAGAAGTGGCTAAACATATTGGATTACGTCCATCGAGAAAAATGGTGATGTACAATGGTCCGATTGAATGCCGGTTTTTGAAGTTTGAGATTTATGATGGAACGAAAAGGCGGGATAAGAGTTTGTCGGTTGAGTAAAACTTTTAGTGAAATATAATTTATTTCTTTGATCGTGAATAGGGCTGCTAGCTTCTAGCTGCTGGATTTTTTTTTCGAATTGGAAAGTAATTTATATTACGCAATGCTTTTTTCAACACTAGAGGCACAAGAGGTCACTAAGTGCATTATAGTTTATTCTCTTGTGATCTTTTGTGTGCTCTTATGCCTCTAGTGTTAAAAAATATTTTATCTAAACTATAAATACAATATACCAATAAAAACATAGAAGCCAGTCGCGAGGCTTCGCGACTAGAAGCCCGAATCCTCTATCGAAGCTGTTGCATATTCCTCTAATGATGAACTATCAACTATCGCTTCACTCTTTGAAGCTAACTCCCTTTGCAATTCTTTTGACGTTTTCGTGCTTCCATCATGGCTCCAACCCGGTGCTTTGAAAATATAATTTAGCTTATGATTGAGATCTTTCGATTTTGAAACATCACGAACAATATTACTAAACTCATGCGTAATACTTTTCACCGCATGATAGGGTTGCTGTGGCATGGTTGTAATTCCAAATTTTACAGGCTCCTCTTCTACTTCAGCTTGGTAAGTTCCGAATAATTTATCCCAAATGATTAATACCATTCCCATGTTCTTATCTAAGTATAACACATTGCTTGCATGGTGTACTCGATGATGTGATGGGCTCACAAATACTGACTCAAACCAATAGGGTAATTTCTTAATATACTGCGTGTGCACCAATACACCATACACCTGAGTTAAGGAAAACATAAATAGAATATCAATGGGATGAAATCCAAAAAAAGCAATCGGAATAAAATAAACAAAACGATATAATGGCTGCAACACAGATGATCGAAACCCTGTACTCAAATTAAATTCAGGAGAGGAATGATGCGTAACATGAACCGCCCAAAACAATCGACTACTATGATCTACTCTATGCTCCACATAAAAAGCTAAATCTTCTAGTAAAAATAATATTCCCCAATAGATAAAAGGTTGGTGCGGTGCTTCTAAAAGTTTATAATCGAACGCTAAAAAAAGAACTATTAAATAAACGCTTCGAAAAACCAAGTCAACCGTTGAATTCACCAAGGTTAAATAGACATTCATCACCGTTTCCTTCACAGAGTAAAAGGCTTTCATATGCCAATTACTCATAAACACTTCAAATAAAATAATTAAAGTATACAAGGGCAAAGAAAATATTAATAAATATTTTTCAGCGAGTGAAATCATTTCTTTGAACTATGAATGGATGGTGAGAATATTTTTTTACTAGGGTTGTGTTGGATGAGGTTTTCCTTGCATGACCGCAAAAATATGCAAGAGGTGTGGAAAGATGGCGTCCATACTTTCTTCAGCACCACGAGTAGAACCTGGCAACGTAAGTACAACCGTATCACCAATCATTCCTGCAATTCCTCTACTCAACATCGCATAGGGAGTACGATTTTGTCCATAACTTCTCGCAGCCTCCATGATGCCTGGAATCTCACGATCTAATAAGGGTTGAATCGCTTCTGGACTTACATCACGAGCCGACAATCCGGTTCCACCCGTAACAATAATTAAATCGAAATGATTAGATGCTAATGCATGAACGGTAGAGGCAATTAGTTCTTTGTCGTCGGGGATAATGGAATACGAAATATCATCAATATTTAATTCATTTAACTTCTGAATGATTGCCTTCCCAGCTTTATCTTCTTTTGTTCCTTTGGAGATGGTATCGGAGCAAACAACAACGGCTGCTTGCAATTCAAAACTCAATTCATTTTTAAAATCACTTTTTCCACCTTTTTTGGAAACTAATTTAATGGTAGAAATCTCTACGCCTTTATCTATGGGTTTTAGCATATCGTACACCGTTAGTGCTACAACAGAGGCTCCATGCATTGCTTCTACTTCCACTCCGGTTTTATAAATAGTATGTACTTCCACTTCAATATGCAATTCCATCTCCTTTAATTCATACCTTATTTGAGTATATTCAATCGGCATAGGATGACAATCGGGAATCATCTCACTGGTTTTTTTGACGGCGAAAAGTCCAGCTACTCTTGCGCATTCCAACACATCGCCTTTGGGAACAGTTTTATTTTGGATCGCATCCATCGTCTCCACCTTACTCACCTTTACAATAGCAGAAGCTATAGCTTTTCTTAAGGTAGAATTTTTATGCGTGATGTTGATCATACCTTTTCTTTATACTTTCCTTTACTCTTACGAATATTAACGGCTACAATTTTATACTCAGGACACATCGCTTCTGAATCTCGTTCACTACTCGTAATCATATTGAGTGTTAAATCTGGAAAATGAAAAGTAGTACTTAACACTCCTTGCTTTACTTCGTCCGTAATTCTTGCTTTGATATCCACTTTACCTCTTGGAGACTCAACACATACCATATCACCTTCTTCAATAAAATGTGTAGCGGCATCTTGAGGATGAATCATAATTACATCTTCTGTTAAGATATCAACATTCCCCGTTCTACGAGTCATGGTTCCTGCATTATAATGTTCTAATTCACGATTGGTAGTAACAATGTATGGATACTGTTTTCCATTTTTCACTAACTCTTCGGATTCTTTCCAATCGAAATAATGGAATTTTCCTAAGCCACGTTTAAAGGTATCGATATGCAAAATTTCAGTGTCAGAACCATCAGGTAATACGGGCCATTGTTTTCCGTTCTCTGCCAAATTTTGCCACGTTACTCCAGCGAAGAATGGAACGATCTTAGAAATTTCTTGTAACATCGTATCCGGATCATACGGTGCTTGTGGATAACCCATCTTGTTTAAAATATCAACCATGATATCACCATCACTTTTTGTTCCAGCAATGGGTTCCACCACTTTTTGTACTCGCTGAATTCGACGCTCTCCATTGGTAAATGTTCCACTTTTTTCGAAAAAAGAAGCTGCCGGTAAAACCACGTGTGCGTAGTGACACGTTTCTGTCATAAAAATTTCTTGCACTACAAGTAAATCCAAATTCTTCATGGCTGCAATCACAACCGAAGTATTAGGATCCGTTTGTACTAAATCTTCGCCCATCAACCACATGGCTTTTAAATTACCAGCGATGGATGCATCGTACATTTCAGGAATCTTCAACCCTTTACCAATTGGAATTTTTCTTCCATAAAAAGATTCATACAATTTATTTATTTCTGGGTCGTATGAATTCAAATAACCAGCTCCTTGATGTGGCTGACAACCCATATCGGCTGCACCTTGCACATTATTTTGACCACGCAGCGGATTTACACCCACACCTCTTCTACCGATGTTACCTGTGATCATGGCTAAATCAGAAATCAACATCACCGTATATGAACCTTGACTATGTTCAGTTACTCCCAATCCATGATACGACATCGCATTGGGCGCTTTTGCATAAGCCATCGCCGCCTCCTTTACTAAATTACGATCAACACCCGTAATCTTTTCCATTTGATCAATATCGATACTTAAAATTTGCTTTTTAAAATCGTCGTATCCTTCTGTTCTGCTTTCGATAAATTTCTTGTCTTCTAAACCTGAAGAAGCAATATAATACAACATCATGTTCAACAAAGCAACATTGGTTCCGGGTTTCAATTGTAAATGATGCGTTGCATATCGTGCAATTTCTGTACGTCGAGGATCAATGACGATGGTCGTTTTTCCTTTCATCGCAAATTGCTTCAACTTCGCACCCGTAACTGGATGTGCATCGGTTGGATTTGCACCAATGATCATGATGGCATCGGTATAATTTAAATCAATTACCGAATTGGTAGCTGCACCTGTACCAAAGGCACGTTGCATTCCCATGGCGGTAGGTGAATGACAAACACGAGCACAAGAATCAATATTATTCGTACCGATGACTGCGCGGAAAAATTTCTGCATCAAATAATTTTCCTCATTCGTACATCGTGCCGAAGAAATTCCACTGATGGAATCCGGTCCGTAGGTTGCTTTAATTGATGTTAATTTATCAGCAATATAATCATACGCTTCATCCCAAGAAGCTGCCTCTAGCTTTCCATTCTTGCGAATAAGCGGAGTCGTGAGTCGATCGGCGTGATTATAAAACGAAAATGCATAACGACCTTTCAAACAAGTATGCCCTTGATTTACTTCAGCATCAAATGGAGCTTGTATCGATTTTACTTTTCCATCAACTACAGCTACATCTAAATTACAACCCACACCACAGTAGGTACAAATCGTTCTTACTTTTTTATCAGCAACGATCGACTTCGATTCAAACACATCAGAAATAGCTGAGGTGGGACAAGCTTGTGCACAAGCTCCGCAACTCACACAATCTGATTCAAAAAAACTATCGTTGAAACTTTTTACAATGTGACTATCGAATCCTCTCCCTGCCATACTCAACACCATCTCCCCTTGTACTTCATCACAGGCACGAACACATCTTCCACAATTAATACACTTCGAAAAATCGGAGGTCATGTAAGGATGCGATAAATCTTTCTTCTTGTCCAAATGATTTTTTCCTGCTGGATAACGCACATCTCGAATGCCAACCTTAGCCGCAACCGTTTGTAATTCGCAATTATTATTTACTTCGCACGTGAGACAATCGAGCGGATGATCGGTTAACACCAACTCAATAATATTCTTGCGCAATCTTTTTATTCTTTCCGAATCCGTATAGATAAATGAGCCCGCCATCACTGGAGTATGACAAGAAGCTTGTGCCTTCGCAGGACCTTCTTTCACTAAAGCTACATCGACACTACACACTCTACAAGCACCAAACGGATCCAAATTAGGTGCATCACAAAGTGTGGGAACAATATCCTTCCCAATATGTCGACGCACGAAACTTAAAATCGTTTCTCCGTCTTGGACCTCAAACAACTGATCGTTGATATATGCTGTTTTTCCCATGTTCTTATTTTTTGAAGTAAGGAGCTAGTTCTGCATCAAAATATTTCAATGCATTTTTTACGGGTAAAGGCAGACCACCACCTAATGCACAAAGAGATCCAGTTTCTAATGTTTCTAAGAGATCATCCATTAACTGACGATCCATTTTATATTCACTATTGCGAGCTTTATCAATCATTTCGTAGCCGCGTGTACTTCCCAGTCGACAGGGAAAACATTTTCCACAACTTTCGTGCGAAGTAAATCGAAATAAATGTTCGATGTAATCAATCAAAGGATAATCTTCCGGAATACAAACAACGGATGCATGTCCCAATAAAAATCCTTCCTTCGCAAATGAATCGAAATCTACTGTAAGACTATCAATCTTAGCTAGAGGAACCAATCCACCTAAAGGACCACCAATATGCATTGCTTTAATTGGATGTTTAAATCCAACACCCAACTCATCGATGATCACTCGCAATGGTGTTCCCATATCGGCCTCATAAATTCCAGGTCTATTGAAATGTCCATCTAAAGAAATCAATTTTGTTCCAGTAGATTTTACAGTGCCAATACTTGCATACTTCTTTCCACCATTTTGCATAATGAAAGGTAGATTAGCCAAGGTCTCCACATTATTTACAACAGTAGGTTTATTAAACAAACCTTTTTGTGTGGGATAAGGAGGACGCACACGCACTTCTGGACGTTGCCCTTCAATAGACGACAACAAGGCAGTTTCTTCTCCGCAGATATAGGCTCCTTGGGCTTTGATCACTTTAAAATCAAAATTGAAATTTGTACCAAGAATATTTTTTCCTAAATACTTTTTATCGTGCAACATTGCAATTGCATCCGAAATAATAGTTACGGATTCAGGATATTCACCACGAATATACACCACACCTACAGAGGCTCCGGTAATATATCCAGCAATCATCATACCCATCAACAATGCATGCGGACGTTGTTCCATCACATAACGATCGGAGTATGCACCGGGATCACCCTCATCGGCATTGCAGACGATAAACTTCATATCATCATCCACATTTCTGCACGACTCCAACTTAAATGCCATCGAAAATCCAGCTCCTCCTCTTCCACGTAAACCTGAATCTTTTAATTCAGCTAAACACTGCAAGGGATCCGTTGCAAGCACTTTCTCAAAAATTTTATAATATTCATCAAATGGTGGCGGCGTCATTGTCAAAATGGGAGTTCCAATACTTCCAACATCATACACCTCCTTGGTGTGATGATCTTTTTTACAAATTGAATCAATTGAATCAATATCGCTTCCTGAATAATTTACGCCATTCACGTGGAATGCTGCATTCTCGTGACAGCGACCTAAACAACACATTTCCCCTACTTCCTGTGCGCTAAACTTTGATCTCAATTTAGTTTTTAAATCAGGTTGCGTTCCTGCAGTTAAACAAGCGCTGCCGTTGCATACGTACACTTTCTTTCCTTTATTCTCGGGACGTAAAAAATCATAAAAACTAACGGTACCGTATACCGTCGATTTTCCTACCAGGAATTCATCGCACAGCTTTGCCATTTCATCCAATTCCGGAGTTCCGGTTTGTTCGGCGGCTTTTCCTAATTCTTCGAAAAGATTTTTTTCGAGTCCTTTTCGTCTGGCGAGATCACTTAAGTTTTTCGACATTGTAATTCTATTTTTCCAATTGCATCATTCTTTCGGGATGCGTGTACACGGTTAATTTATCATTTCTACAGAATGCTAGCAAGGTCATTCCTGCTTTCCCTGCCGTCTCAACGGCTAAGGTTGAAGGTGCGGAAACCGATCCGAGGAATGGGATTCCGGCGATGAGCGATTTACTCACAATTTCGTATGAGATTCGACCACTTACCGTAAGAAATTTTGCTTGACTTAATTTTCCCTCGTAAATCAAGGAGCCTATCACTTTATCCACGGCGTTGTGTCGACCAATATCTTCCTTCACCACTAACAACTCACCTTGCAAGTCAAATGCAGCGGCGGCATGCGTTCCCCCGCTTTGATCAAATGCCGATTGATGATTTCTCATCTTCTCAAACATTTTCTCAACGATGGAAGCATCTAAAATTCCATCTTCCTGCAAAGAAGAAATAGTAGATATATCATCCAACTCCGTTTTTCCACAAATGCCACAAGAAGAAACTGAAGTCATACTTCTAGTTCCACTGAACTCTTTCAACAAATCTTCTTCTGGAATTTGCACATCTATCTTTATCGGATAGCCATCAACGTTACTATCTAACGTTGTTAGTTTAGGATGATTATTCAACTGCTGGTACACTCCTTCAGTAAAAAGCAAGCCACGCACTAAGTCGGATTCACTTCCGGGTGTGTGCATCGTTATGGTAAAAGGAACTTCGTTGATCGAAATACTCAACGATTCTTCCAACGCCAAAATGTCCTGCACAGGGGAAAAACTCCCTTGTTTGTAAAACATTCCTTCATATCGTTTTTCTTCCATCTTTACTTTTTAAGATAATCCGGTAATATGTCCTTCATTATCGATATCCATTCCTTCAGAAGCTGGAATTGCAGGGAGACCTGGCATGCGCATAATATTTCCTAAAATAGGAACTACGAATCCAGCTCCTGCAGCCAATTCAAATTCACGAACATTCACAACAAAACCAGTAGGTCGACCAATTTTCTTTTCATCATCCGAAAAAGACATTTGCGTTTTCGCAACACAAATAGGAAGATGATTATATCCTAATTCAATGTATTCTTTCAGTTGCGTTCTTGCTTTTGCACTGTAGGTAACATCATTGGCACCATAAATTTGGGTCGCTACCGTTTTAATTTTCTCCTCAATAGAAAGACTCATATCATACAAAGGATGATAATGATTTACACCACTTTCAATCGACGCAACTACAGCCCTGGCTAAGTCCTTGGTGCCTTCGCCACCGAACTCCCATCCACGAGAGATGACTGCTTTCACTCCTTCCTCTGCACATTTTTTAATAATAAAGTTAACTTCCTCTTCTGAATCACTAAAGAAACTATTGATGGCAACCACCGGAGTCAAACCAAACTTTTTACAATTCTCAATATGCTTTTCTAAATTTCCAATTCCTTTTTCCAAATACTGCATGTTGGGCGTATTGTATTCTGCTTTCTTCGCACCACCGTGATGACGCAATGCACGTACCGTTACTACCAATACCATGGCTGCAGGTTTTAAACCAGCAATGGGACATTTAATATCTAAAAATTTCTCAGCACCTAAATCGGCTCCGAAACCAGCTTCAGTAACTACATAATCACATAAAGACAATCCCATTTTCGTAGCTACGATGGTGTTAGTACCTTGCGCGATGTTGGCAAAAGGTCCACCGTGAATAATGGCAGGATTTCCCTCTAATGTTTGCACCAAGTTAGGTTTAATCGCATCTCGCAGCAACAATGCCATAGCTCCTTCCGCTTTCAATTCACGTGCATAAACAGGCTTCTTATCGAAAGTATATCCTACAAAAATATTTCCCAAACGTTTTTTCAAATCATCAATATCTTTCGAGAGGCAAATGATCGCCATCACTTCCGACGCTGCCGTGATATTAAATCCATCTTCACGAATAATTCCATTTGCGGATCCACCCACGCCTACAATAATTTGACGCAATGCACGATCATTCATATCCATCACGCGCTTCCAACTTACGGTACGTGGATCAATATTTAGATTTCGAGTTTTAGATTGAATATTATTATCAATTAATGCAGCTAGTAGATTATTTGCTTTCTCAATGGCTGCAAAATCACCTGTAAAGTGTAGGTTAATATCAATCATTGGAATCACTTGTGAATAGCCACCACCAGCAGCACCCCCTTTGACACCAAAAACGGGTCCGAGGGAAGGCTCTCTCAACACCACTGCCGACTTTTTCCCAATTTTATTAAGTCCATCGCTCAAGCCGATGGATACTGTAGTCTTCCCTTCCCCTGCAGGGGTTGGACTCACGGCAGAGACCAAAACTAGTTTTCCAGCAGCCACTTTTTCCTCATTAATCATCGATAATGGGAGCTTTGTTTTGAACTTCCCATACTGCTCGAGCAAGTCCAAATCGATATCCAATCCACGAGCAATATCTCGAATCGATTTAATATCAGCACGCTGTGCTATTTCAAGGTCGGTTAAATTTTCTGTAGTTAACATATTCGCCATTAAATCTATTTATTTTCTTTCCAAATATAAGAGTCATCATTGAGAATTTCCTTTCCCCAAACAGGAACTTCTGATTTTATTCTTTCCACCAGCTCAGCACAGGCCTCCTGGGCCTCCTTTCGATGGGCTGAAGAGGTGAAAACGAAGAGACAAATTTGCCCTGCCTCGACCTTTCCCAAACTATGGTAAATATGCATACAAGAAAGAGGATATTTTGCAAAAATAGCTTCTCTTATTTCGTGAACGATTTCTTCAGCCATGGGTACATAACTGGAATAATCTATAGCTGAAACCGTTTTATCGCTGAGCACATCGGCACGCACTTGTCCTAAAAATATACTGTGTGCACCTATTTCTGTTTTACTTTGATGCTTTGCAATGGAGGTTGCAATGAATTCGGGCGAGATGGGTCCATCAATGAATATATTTTTCTTCATTTTTTCTGACATAATCAACAATCTTACATTGAATATAAAGATTCTATTTACACGACAATTTCATTCTTTGCATCACCACAAAAAGCGTTGTAATCAAACTGCTCAAATTCAGCAATGGTGGATGGATTATTAGAGGCAATATTTTTTACTACTTCGAATGTATTTGCTTCATAAGTCGACAAATTGAGTAAAAACAATTTATTCGCTAAACTATTTTCAAGATGAGTAATAATTTTAATGACTTCATTGGCTTGAAGAATCCCAATGGTTCCCGGTAAAACTCCCATCACACCTAACTCTTCACAGGTAGGAACTTCCCCTTTAGTTGGTGGATTGGGGAAGATATCTCTATAACTAGTAGAGAAATTATTTTCATGCTTTAGATTAAAAACAGCTACTTGTCCTTCGTCACCATAGATGGCGCCATAAACTAGCGGTTTATCAAGCAATAAACAGGCATCATTCAATAAATATCTTGTAGCGAAATCATCGGTACAATCAACAATTACATCCCAATCTTGAATAATTTGAATGGCATTTTTATTATTGATGTAAAAAGGAAAAACTGAAATGTTAGCTGAGGAATTCAATTTTGTGAGATTTTCTTTCGCACATTCTACTTTCAATTTACCAAGATCAGATTCATAAAATAAAATTTGTCGAGGCAGATTTGATTTTGAAACCACATCACCATCTACAATTCCAATATTTCCAACACCTGCTGCTACAAGATACTGCAATGCAGGGCAACCGAGACCACCAGCGCCCACAACCAACACCTTTGCCTCTTGCAATTGCTGCTGACCTTTCACTCCAATTTTTGAAAGTGAAATCTGACGTTGATATCTTTCGAAGTCTATCATTTCAATTAGCCCCCTGAAAATGGAGGCAACAAGGCTATCGTATCATCCTTGTGAAGGAATCCATCACCATTTACAATTTTATTATTGACAGATACAGCAAATTGTATATTCCCAATAGTCAGATACTTTTCTTTCAACTCCCTCTTTAACGATTTGACATCAACAGGTAAAGTCCACAATAATTCCTTAGCACCCATCAACTCTTCTAACTTACCAAACACTTTTAACTTTACTTGATCCATTTTTCTGCTTTCAACAAATCGTCGGGAGAATTAATATTAAAAAATGAAAATTCATCAGCTTGCAAATCTTTTTCAGCATTCACTAATTTATAGTCAAACTTCTCAATTAGTTTTTGCAATTTATATTCACC
>JBJXGU010000135.1:0-4162 GCA_046160245.1 Bacteroidia bacterium | reverse complement strand
AAAATTCTTTGCTTTATTAATGGATCGTATTGTTCGGTGGATTTACAATTCTACTTGCTAATTCTGCAATCTTAAATCCAAAAATTTTATATACCGATAAATATTTCTTCGAGGTAGAAAGTGTCGGCTCGTTAATCTTAATTTGTTCGTAATATTTTTGATGTAATTTAATGGCTTCTTTTTTATTGTACTTATAGAGAATACGAATACTGTCAAACATGACTTTTCGAAAAGCTTCTAATCGTTCTGGTAATAGCATAGAATTCGCGGATAAATAATCGTATATCCTTTCTCTTAAATTGATGAATCGGATCCATTTTCCTGCAGGATCAGATTTAGTAATGGATCCGCTGATACGCTCTCGATTATAACTGATTATTTTGCTGTCAAACAATACTAAGCTTCCTGCTGCAAGCATTCTAAACATTAAATCATATTCCTGACTGCTCAATAGTTCTTCAGTCCAGCCTCTAACTGCGATTACATTTTCTCTACGGTATAAATTAGAAGTGGTAACTCCTAATTTACCTTCTAGAAGGCCACACCATGCATCATCAGCAGGGAAAGTATAGGTTTCAATTGTACCGTCAATATTTTTACGTTGAAAGTCATTCACTATAATATCGGGCGAATAACTACATTCAGAAATAATTTTAATTTGATGTTCAAATTTATCTGGAAGTAAAATGTCATCTGCGTCAAAAAATTGTATAAAATCACCTTTCGCAATCGCTAGTCCTCTATTTCGAGTATAAGTAGCCCCTCTGTTTTTTTCATTTAAATAGAGGTAGATTTTATTAGGAAATTTCTCTTGAAGGTTTCGAATAATTTTAATGGTGTTATCCGATGAGCCATCATCTATACAGATAATTTCTCTAGCAGGATGAGTTTGATTGAGAACAGATAATAATCCTTCCTCAATGTAAGTCTCAACATTATAACAGGGAATTATGACGGATATGGATATCATTATTTCTGAACTGCTTTAAGTTTTAAGTAATGATCAGCAATCTTCATATAGTCAGTTTCAATATTATGTTTTTTATAAACTGATTTTAAAAATTTATCAAATATAAAAAGATTGTGTCGACCCAACATTTTAGGATGAGAGACAAGATGTAAAAAATTCGTTTGACTCAAATGTTTTTTATAAACTAAGAGTTTTATCAAACTTAAGTTTTCGAATGAGGCTACTTCATGCGTACGACTAAAGATATTAATACCATTTTTAGATCGCGGTTGATGCCCATCAATAGGATATGACGCTTGTCCTTCTCCCTTTCCATAGTCTTTGTCTAAATTGAAAATATTGAGTAATTTCTTATAAACTCTATCCAGTAGATCTAAGTTTTTGGATATAGGAATAACAGAACTGCCAATTTGAATAAATTTCCCATTGGGGTCTTCTTCTACTACTTTGTTTTCAAAATAATAAACATGTTTTTTGGGGGCATCCGAATAGTCGAAGATTTGAGCATTTGAAAATTGATAAAGTCCATTTACAACCGTTAAGTCATACTTGATGTCATGTTCAATAAATTGCTCTTTAAAATCACTGAATGGTTGAATGGACCATCCTCCTGCACGAAATGCATTTATTTTATAGTTGGGAAAATGAGGAAGAATAATTTCTTTTAAAATTTGAACTGAAGAAGTAAAGACTTCCTTTTTGTCAACATCAGATAATTGATGGAATCGATATCTGGAAATATTTAATAAACCAAACTCACGTGTTGCAGGATCATAGATTGCATCTAACCAATGCGGATGAATATGTGGTTGAACATAATGTCCAGCTTTTATCATGTCGATCAATTGAATGCTTATTTCTTTAAGATCATCTAAACATTCTGGATTTGCTTTTCCTTGTTCTTTTAATCGACACAAATAGGTAGTATCAACAAAAAAAACAGCTTTTGCACCATAGAGGTTTAATTTATCTAGCAAAAGTTGTGTAGGCTGTAACATACAGTCTATCGGACGGCCACTTCTTCTTCCAAGAAAAAGTTCATAGTCAAAAGTGATGAGTAGGTTTTTGTTGCTCATAAAAATATTTTAATTTTTAAGTTTTACTTTAGGTTCTGCAATCAGCAGGTATCCGTTTTTGAATGTACGATTCCCCGGTTCATATGGTTTCGGATCATAAAGGTCTATGATTCGACCATCAAAACAATGTTCGTGAGTGATTATTTTAAAATTATTTCGAAGTTCATATTCAATTTTTCTTGGACTATATTCAACGTAGTATAGATCAGGGTATAAGGTGTCCTTAAAATTTAACGCATGAGGGTATTGAATCAATAATTTCCCATCTGGCTCTAAAAGTAGGTGAACTTTTCTAAAAAAGGCCATCAAACGACTGGGTGGTATAAATTCCAGTACGGAAACACTGTAAATAAGTTTGAATTTGTGATTAAAATCATAATTTAAAAAATTATCTAATATGATGTTAGCAGTTGGGATTCGGATTTTAGCCACATTTACCATATCATCGTTGATGTCTATTCCAGTTAAATCATATCTTCCTTCCCATCTTTTTAAGTAAGCACCAGCGCCACACCCAATGTCGAGTATGCGATCTCCTTCTTTAAGATTTTGTTGGACGAGTGTTGCTAATTGATCATGTATTTTATCAATGGCTTCTTGTACAGTAGGCTTTTCAGAGAATCCTGCCATCTGTTGTGGACTTAAATTAGTATCGATCTTGATGCGTTTGTAAATTCCTAAACGCGATGTCAATATCGAATCTATCCCCAACTTAATGAAGATATTGTTCAATAAAATATTGTTAGTTATTAAAAAAAATAATTTCGAAATCATTTATGCAGCCATTAATTCTTGATCAATAATATCAGCTTTAATATCTCGGTTTTTGATTTTTTGTATTAAATCATAAACTTTTACTGATGTATTTGCTAAATCCATTTTCCATAGGAATCCCTCTTTAAGTGTTCCTCCGAAACCTTTTTTAAATCGAAACACGCCTTCTAACGCTTCATTATGACTTCCTATTCGCACACCGACTAAGTCATATTTTTGAACTCCAATATCACGGAGTTTTTTCATGGTTTCATAGTGTAAATATTTTATTCCACCATAAAGTTTTGAAGTTCCTCCAGATCCAGCATGTGTGCACAAAGAAGTATGTTTACTATAATTAATAAATATTCCACCAATGGCTTGCTCTCCATCATAAACAACTGCAGTCAATGAATTTTCATCGCCTAGATATTTTCTGCAGTCATCAAAATATTTTTGGGTGTCTTGATGAATTCCAGCACGCACAGTAGTCATGCAATACAACATGTAAAAATCATTGTATACTTCTTCTCCAAACTTGACTACAGCACCATTTTTTATACTGTGTTGAATTGCTTTTTTATATTTTGGATCGTATGAGTTTAACAACTCTTCGTCAGTAGCAAATAAGGCCAATTGCGTAATGTAGGTTCCGAACGGAATCCATTTTGCATTTTGCGGCACAGCAGAAATAATTCCTGCTGGATGGGGTTGTATGATGCGGTGAGCAATATGCTTTTTTGTTAATGTTCGAATTAGTTTATTGAAAAAGAGTAATTGCTCTGACGAATCTAGTTCTACTCCATTTCTTATGGGCGCATTTAAGAACTGAGATTCACGAATAAACATTTTCGATTCAATGGCAATAGGCAGCCAAGCATTCAGTTCAAGGTCTTTTATCAAAAGAATATCCTTATGATAATGATTTTTGTAGAATTCTGAAAACCCAAGTAAAAACTGTACGGGCCACACCTCACCATTTATTTCTGAGGGTGGCAAGGAGTAATTTCTGTCTGTATAGCTGTATATTTCCATTATTGTATCGTTTCGTTTACTACGGATAATAGTTTTTTACATATTTCAAGTATCCTTTCAGTTGAATGTCCATCCCAAAGTGGTGGTACAGCTCCGGTCTTATACCGACCCTCTATAATTTCATTGATTTTTCCTTGAACTATCTTTTTGTCAAAAGGGACTAATTCATTGGTCCCAATAGTAACGGTAGAAGGTCGCTCGGTATTGGGTCGGAGCGTAAGACAGGAAACTCTTCGGAACGTAGTTTCTTCTTGTATTCCACCACTATCGGTGATTACAAATTTACATTCAGAAGTAAGGCGTTGAAAGGCAAAGTAATCCAAAGGCT
>JBJXGU010000134.1:0-2681 GCA_046160245.1 Bacteroidia bacterium | reverse complement strand
AGTTTTAATACAGAGCACACTTTTCCACAGGGATTTTTTAATTCTCAAGAACCCATGCGTGCTGATTTGTTTCATTTATATCCTACTGACGACAATGCGAATAATGTACGGGCCAGTTTACCCTTTGGAGTGGTAAGTAATCCAACATGGCAAATGGGAGGAAGTAAATCCAACAACAGTACTTTTGAACCGAGAGATGCACATAAGGGGGAAGTAGCTCGTGCGATGTTCTATTTTGTTTTGCGTTATCAGAATTACAACAATTTTTTAACCAATCAAGAAGGAATATTACGTCAATGGCATGAGCAATTTGGAGTAGATGCCATTGAAATAAAAAGAGGAAACGATATTGCATCTCTACAAGATAACCGAAATCCGTTTATTGATTATCCTCAATTCATCGAGCGGATTACTTCGATTAGTTCCACTTCAGTAGGCAACACCAATACCTCCACCGACACGCCGGAGGATACTATTGACTTTGGATTAATCAATGCTACATTAGCAAATCAATATACCTTTTGGTTGGCTAATGATGGCTTTGCTCCCTTTACCGCTTCTGGATTCAATTTAAATCCGTCGGCAGTATTAAGTTTTATCAATGGTACGGGAGTGAGCGCTACGGTACAACCAGGAGAAGCTATTCCGATTCAAATAGAACTTGCAAATGCTGCTCCGAATCCAAATTTTACGGGCACCTTAAACTTTAATGTACAAGGAGCTGGATTGTTGGCCAACGTGAGTATTCCCATCATTGCAAATTTAAGCATGACAGGAATAGGTGACCTCACTAACGGGAATGCCTATACGCTTTATCCCAATCCGGCGCAGGATCTTTTATGTGTAGATGGATTAATATCCGAAATGAAAAACATAAAAGTGATTGATGTATTGGGAAGAGTTCGTTCCGTTTCAAGCACGTCTCCTGACCATTGCATCTCTATTTCTGATTTACAGGAAGATGGATTTTATATTTTACAATGGGAACAAAATGGAGTGGTCTATCGGAAGTCGTGGATAAAGAATTAATCATAGTACATAAAAAAGCAGGTGTCTTGAAGTATACTTCAGGACACCTGCTTTCGTTTTACCTTCTTTTAATTATTCATTCTTAACCATCTTCAACAGTTGTTTCTCTCCATTCAAGTCTACTTGAATAGAATATATTCCTGAAGGAAGAGCAGTTGTTTCCAGATGATAACGGTGAACGCCTTGTACTAAACTTCCTATTTCAAAAATCTGTTGTATCAATTTCCCTTGTGAATCGAACATGGAAATTGTCACTTGCTTTTCTTGTTCCAATACAAACGACAATTCACATTGATCACGACAAGGATTAGGCCACAAATTTAGATTTATCTCTGCTTTCACTTTACTCTCTGCAACAATGTTATCATCTACCTCCACATCTTGCGAAACAGGATTTGGAATACGATACGTCGTGAAAGAGCATGGGTCGATCATAGCCGTAAATGTCCTGGCTCCATTAAACTGACCTAAAAATCCATCTCTTAAGTCAATGAAGTTACCCGCTCTATAAACCACATTCGCAAACGTTGGATTCGCTCCAGTACTACATCCAAAACCTGTAACTACCGAGTTTATACCGGAAGAAGTTCCACCAATATTTGTTGAACCACAAGTAATGTTATAATTAAATTCAGGAAGTGTATTTCCTACGCCGCATGCATACCACGCTTTTCCAGTTTGAATCGACTCATTACTACAAGAGCCAAACAAATCATTCGCAGAACGAATAGCACCTTCTCTGTCATCCACATATTGTGAGCCGGGGACTAAATAGAACGTTAAATTACGATAGGCTATCGCTCTTGCATTCGCTATTCCAATTCCACTTACACTAAATGCTTGACCGTTATCATTAGTTCCAGATCCTCCTGCAGTTAATAAATAGAACCAATAATTTTGCACGCCGCTATTGAAATGAACTCCACCAGCATCGCCTGCACCCACATACCAGCTAGTTCCTAAATAAGTATCCGGATTAGAGTATGCGTTGGGATTTTGCAAGCTTCGAATAGCTCCGTTGGTACGCTCATTGCCCATCAACCAATCATTAGAACCAAAGGTAAAATTCTCGATTACCTCTCCGAAAATATCACTAAATGATTCATTCAATGCGCCTGACTCGTAACTGTATATCAATCCTGCAGAAGCTCCCGTTACAGCATGTGCATATTCATGTCCAATAATATCCAAACAACTCCATGAATTTGCTAATGTACCAGAGCTACCTAAACCCACTTTCATGGTGCCACCAGAAAATGACATGGAAGCATTGTCTACATAATCATTGACTCCATCAAAAAAAACAGCATTGATGTAAGACTCAATTATTCCATTTGCGTTATCATACGAAGCTCGCGAATGAACACCCAGAAAATAATTATAGCATCTTCCGATTTCCCAATTAAGACTTCCAGCAAATCGTTGATTGGTGCCTGACCAAACATTCGTTGCATTAGAGTATTCAAACGGGCTTGCAGTTGATGTTACACTTCCCCAATCACGAACTCTCCACGATGCTGTTTGACAATCGTCAGTCATATAATACGTAAAGCCTGGAAAAGTAAAAACGCTTTGCGTGTTGATTGCTCTTGAACCGTTGAAAATAGTTGAAACTGTAGTTCCGTTGCAATTTGATTCTAAAGCAACTCGAC
>JBJXGU010000133.1:0-6739 GCA_046160245.1 Bacteroidia bacterium | reverse complement strand
CTAAACGAATGCTTCAAAAGTATAATTTTGCAGACGAAATTGTTGTGCAAGAATCTGCAACCAAAGCACTCATCTACCTCCAAACGATCGAGAATACACCCGATGAATTGCCTCAATTTATTTTTCTCGATATTCGTATGCCAGAGATGGATGGATTTGGATTTTTGGAAGAATTTAAAAAGCTAAGCGATACAACCAAGTCCAAATGTACCATTGTGATGTTGTCCACATCCTTGGATGCGGAAGATTTCGATAAAGCAAAATCAAACCCATTCGTATATCGATTTTTAAACAAGCCGCTCGATAAAGAAAAGATGGAAATTCTAAGTCAGGATTTTCAACCAAAATTCCCGTAGGGAGGGTCTCGTTAAAAAGCAAATTTTTTTATTCAACACCAGAGGAGGAAGCGAGCGTAGTATTGATCTAGTTAACTTTTTTTAAACCTATAATTTTAATAGGGTTCAAAATAGTAAGCATTATTTAGCGATGTAAGCGTAACGGGTTTCTTACTCCACGTTTCAATGGTATTTCTATTTTTAACAACGATATAATACGAATTACCACAATAGAGGTAGGGTATTGAAACGGTTGCGATTCCACCGGTTGAAACAAGAGCCTTTATAGTATATAGTGTTGTGTATGGAGAAACCGTACTTCTGAGTTGTACACTAATCGTATCTGCCATGGTATTTCCTAACGCCGACGCCATTGTATTTCCTGCCAGATATAAGCCTTCCAGATAGAGTCGCAACTGAAAGTTAGAAGTCGAGGGTGCAGCATACAAAGTAACGCTTTCGGTAATGCTGGTAACTTTCGTGGTTGTTTTGGTTCCATAAAAGGTAGGCCCAACGGCATACGGATAAGCAGAATTCCAATTAGAATCTACCGTACAAAAATATGCGTAAATCCCAGCGGGATATTCTGGTGTCACACAAAATCGACCGTTATGAATATCTAAATAGTCGGGTGCGGTAGGTGTTACAAATTCATAATCTTCCCGAAAATATCCTAACGGATACGTAGCACTTACATTCGGGCCCGCGGTTACGGAGCCACCGGTGTAATAAGTATTTCGCTGGGTAATAGTTCTCAATCGGAAGCTACTTTTCATTCGTGTAATTCCACCCGTACCATTGGTGTTGAAATATCCGTAAGCGCCATAAATGGGAAAACCATCATAGGCATATCCCAGCAGCGGAGAGTGTTTTGTGGCGTCTACCACATAAAGCCCATCTGCATTATAAAGATTACACACCGTAGAAATTACATTTTGATCCAACTTAAATGCACTTGGGTTTTGATGATGGTGATAATTACCCATAGCAGGATGTCCTTTTGAACAATCGAATCCCCCTTTCTCTGCTACGATCGCATCTCGGTTCCACACATTATCTCCAGTACCACCAAGAGGACCACCAGCAAGCGAGTTGGTTGAGTTTCTCCAAGAAACACCATCTCTATAGTCGAAAAGAGCTACACCATTAATAAAGAGTCCAATATTTCCAGCAGTGGTAGCCGTAAGCGTCCCCGTATTTTGAACAGGATTCCTAGAAATTTTAAAAATCGCATTTTGGTTCGTTGCTAAAGAGGGGTTTCCGTCTAAAAAAGGTCCGGTGGTGTATGATGGAATTCCCTTCGTTCGAATGTAGACCCAGTTCGTAGAGTAATAAACCGTTTGTACATTGGCCGAATCATTATCTTGAATCGCAGTTGAGTTTCCGCTCACATAATGGCTACCCTTTTTTCCGGATGTATTCTGAAGCCATGAGGTAATGACAGGCGATTGAGCAAAAGTAGATTGTACCAAAGAAAGAGCGACAAGGAGTAGTATGGTTTTCATGATGGTTGAGCTTTAGTCTAGAAATCATTAGACGTCGTCTATTTTCTCAATCCTTCGCATCGATTGAAAAAACTTAGCTTTGCAGGAGAAAACGTAACGACGAACATGACAGAGAAGCAACAGATTGTATTTAATGTTCGCGAGGAGATGGATACTAGGGTTGTTGAAATTGAATTACAATTGAAGGCACTTCGGGATGATGTTTCCAATGAATCCAAAAGCTCAGCTGGCGATAAACATGAAACGGCGAGAGCGATGATGAACCTAGAGCAAGAAAAGTTGGGGAGACAGCTTCAAGAGTTGATGACGATGAAGGAGCACTTTAATAAAATAAATTTTGAAATCGTTTCAGACAAAATTCAATTAGGCTCCATGATTGAAACAAACAAAGGATATTTTTTGTTGAGCGTGGGATTGGGAAAAATAAAAGCAAACACACAGGATCTGATGTTACTATCATTACAATCTCCCCTTGGAGAAATGTTGTTGTGTAAAAGCGAAGGCGACCGTGTAATTTTGAATACACATGAATACATCATCATAAGAGTGATTTGAATTACGATTGATTCGAATTTATAAAAGGGTTAAGAAAAACTTTTTGTTTGATTTGACTGAAGTTCGATTTAAAATTTAACACGAAAGCCACCTAATATCAATCGAATACCATAAAAATGTTGGAAGTTAGTATCATTTTAAATCAAATAGCGTTAAAAAGGAGATACAGCCTATACGCTTTCATTAAAGAAGATATAATTTTCTCGACTTAGTCAGACGATAGAGTCAGGAGCGTCATTGAAATTAATGAAAACCTAATGTTGATTCTAATTTAAACCATACATTTGTACTACATGAGGAATCGCATATTTATTTTATTGCCGTTGATGGTTGCATACTTGTTGATGCTTTCGCATGACGTAATTCCTCATCACCATCACGAAACACTAGTAGAAGCAGAACAGCATCACGCCATTGAGCATGCTGATCATCATCATCACAATGGCACTACGGGCGCCCACGAACATACTATGCACTTTGTTCATTCACCCGACTTTGGCCAATACATTCCCTCTTCAAATTTTTCTTTAAGCAGTGCCACTGTAATTTTATTTAGCTGTTCTCTTATTGTGTTAAATGATCTCTTTTCTTCTATTCAAAAGGATGAAAGTTCAATACAAGGGTATGAAGAAAATCCGCCTCCGCTTTTAAGTCAGTATTCTACAACTTTCCTTTTTCGAGGACCTCCTGCCTCAATTATTTAATCAGCTTTATTTCTTGCTTGCCTATCGGCAGGCAGTAAGGCGCAAACCGTTTGTATTTATTAATACGAAGGGGGAGAAAATGCATCATTCAACTTAATTTATTCTAAAAATTTATTTACGATGAAAAAACAATTCGTATTAATTTCATTTGCTACTTTGTTTCTGGCAGCTTGCTCTAGCAATCAAAACAAAGAACAAAACAATTCTGATGAAACGCATCTCCATGAAGATGGCAGCACACATCAAAATCATGATGTAGCCGACACTGTAAAGCAGGAAGAGTTTAATGCAACTACAGACACAACACAAAATCAAATTGACAGCAACCAACATTCACATGACGGACATGAACATCCGCACCAGCACTAAAAAAACAATCCAATGAACAAGTTCATTTTAACAGCAACATTGGCAGTCTTGCTGCTTAACAGTTGCTCAAAAAAAGCGGAAGAACAGGTGCACGACCATGGGCCCGATCCGCTAGCCTATACCCTGTATTCTGAAAAGTCGGAGATTTTTGTAGAGTTCAAACCACTTGTGGTGGGTAGCACTTCAAAGTTTGCTGCACATTTCACGGTGCTTGGCGAAAATTTTTTACCACTCACCGAAGGCACGGTAACGGTTAGTTTGATTGTAAACGGAAATGGCATTAAACAATCAGCATCAGCACCGACTGTGCCTGGCATTTACCGGCTTGCGCTTACACCTAAAACAGCAGGTACAGGAAAATTAATTTTTGACATCGTTACGAAATCATTCACCGATCAGATTGTGATAAAGAATGTAAAGGTGTATGCAGATGAAAAGACAATGCTTGCCGATCAGTCTGAAGAAAGCGCAAACAGCGACATAACTTACTTGAAAGAGCAAGCATGGAAAGTTGAATTTGCAAATGCACCCATTACAAAGCAACCGTTTAGCGACATCATTAAAACGAACGGACAAATACTTTCTGCACCGGGAGATGAAATGATGGTAATTGCTAAAGCCAGCGGTATTGTATTGTTTTCGGGAAATAAAACAATCATCGGATCTGAAGT
Organism: Bacteroidia bacterium; assembly: GCA_046160245.1. GTDB lineage: Bacteria > Bacteroidota > Bacteroidia > AKYH767-A > OLB10 > JAJTFW01. The sequence continues at coordinate 2,600 of JBJXGU010000133.1, read as the reverse complement.
GAACGCGGGAACAAATCTCTTCACCGTTACAGGTGCCGATATTGCCGAGGGAAACATTGATGCTAAATACAAAGGTGCCAAAGCAAATTACGAAAAAGCAAAAATGGATTACGAGCGTGCAACGGAGTTGTTAAAAGACAAAATCGTTTCACAAAAAGATTATCAACAAACGAAGCTCGATTTTGAAAACGCACAAACGGCCTTTAATGCTATTGCCAAAAATTATTCTGTCAGGGGGCAAGCCGTTGTGGCAAACATAAGTGGATATGTAAAAAACATTTTCGTTACCGAAGGTCAATTTGTAGAGGCAGGAACGCCATTAGCTACCATTTCTAAAAACAAGAAATTGATATTGCAGGCAAATGTTTCACAAAAGTATTTCAATAATCTTTCCACAATTACTTCTGCAAATTTCAAAACCACCGAGAGTGAAACAGTATACAGCACAACACAACTCAATGGAAAGATCATTTCTTTTGGAAGAAGCGCAACAGAACATTCACCGTTTATTCCTGTTACATTTGAAATTGACAACACTAAAAATTTAATTCCAGGCTCTGTTGCCGAAGTGTATTTGAAATCAATTCCAATTCCGGGAGCACTTGTCATTCCGGTTACCTCTTTGGTAGAAGAGCAGGGAAACTTTTTTGTGTATGTGCAAACGGAAGGCGAAAGTTTTCAAAAGCGTGAAGTAGCAATAGGGGCAAGCGATGGAATAAAGGTTCAATTGATTTCGGGAGTTGCAGAGGGAGAAAGAGTGGTAACTAAAGGTGCGTATCAAATTAAATTGTCGACCGCATCTGGAACACTTCCGGCACATGGACACGAACACTAAGGAATTGCAAATTGGCAAGTTGGTGAATTGGCGAATTATCATTGAGCAATACACAACTTAAAATTTACAGTTCTAAACTATAACTAAAGTTAAATTTTGGAAAATCAAGCTAAATTAACTAATCATTATTCGCTTTCGCGAAGCTTCTTGACACCTCTTGCACTAATGACAATTCCCGTTATCTATTGTTACGACTGATCCACCAATCCACCAATTAGCCAACTTACCAATTAGCCAACTTAACAATTTGCCAACTTACCAATTTGCCAACTTACCAATTCACTACTATGCTTAATAAAATAATAAATTTCTCGCTGAGTAATCGACTATTCGTCCTTGTTGCGAGTGTTTTACTAATCGTATTTGGATCATACATTGCTGCACAAATGGAAGTGGATGTATTTCCAGATTTGACGGCACCAACGGTTGTAGTACTTACTGAGGCGCACGGTATGGCTCCTGAAGAAGTAGAAAAACTTGTAACCTTTCCGATTGAAACGTCAGTGAACGGAGCAACAAATGTTCGCAGGGTTCGGAGTTCATCATCAGCGGGAATCTCAATTGTGTGGGTAGAGTTCGAGTGGAATACGGATATTTTTAAAGCCCGACAAATTGTAAATGAAAAAGTAACAGCCGTTGCTGAAAAACTTCCTGTTGGTGTTGGAAATCCAACCATGGCACCACAAAGTTCCATCATGGGTGAAGTCATGTTCATTTCACTCACATCAGACACAACTTCTTTAATGAAGCTCCGCACCATTTCCGACTGGACCATACGTCCTCGACTTTTAGCAACCGGAGGAGTAGCGCAAGTAATTATTATGGGTGGCGAATACAAGCAGTATCAGATTTTAGCTTCGCCGCAGAAAATGAATTACTACAATGTTTCGCTCAACGAATTACTCACCGCCACCAAGCAAGCTAATGGAAATTCTTCAGGAGGTATTATAAATGAATACGGCAACGAGTACATTGTAAAAGGAATTGGAAGAACAAATGATGTAGATGAGTTAGGAAAGTCTGTTGTTAAATCGACAAACGGAAAAGTAATTCGCATTGAAGATGTTGCTGAAATAAAAATTGGAGCAGCACCAAAAATAGGCGACGCCTCTTCGAACATGAAACCTGCTGTTGTATTATCTATTGCTAAACAACCATCGACCAACACACTTGAACTTACTCAAAAAATTGATGAAGCGATTGCTGAAATGCAAAGCAATTTGCCTCCTGATATTCACATCAACACACATATTTTCCGACAAGCCGATTTTATCAACGCATCCATCAGCAACATTCAGAAAACACTTTTAGAAGGGAGTCTTTTCGTAGTCCTTATTTTGTTTTTATTTCTGATGAATTGGAGAGCAACCGTAATTTCATTGCTTGCCATTCCCATTTCACTCATTACAGCCATGCTCACATTAAATTGGCTAGGCTACACCATCAACACGATGAGTTTAGGGGGAATGGCAATTGCCATTGGTGCATTGGTTGATGATGCCATCATTGATGTAGAAAATGTTTTCAAGCGACTCAAGCAAAATGCTATCAAACCACCTGAAGAGCGAGAAGATAAACTCACGGTAATTTTTGATGCATCCGTAGAGATTAGAACTTCTATCATCAATGCAACATTTATAATCATTGTTGCCTTTGTACCACTTTTCTTTTTGTCGGGGATGGAAGGAAAATTACTGGCACCACTTGGCATTGCATTCATCGTTTCTCTATTTGCTTCCCTCGTCGTTTCTATTACGTTAACTCC
>JBJXGU010000132.1:0-11147 GCA_046160245.1 Bacteroidia bacterium | reverse complement strand
CCATCCACACCAAATACGGCCAAAGAGTGCAGTAAATAATATGATGAATACAATAAATGTTAGCATGGCCAGCACAAAGAGATGGAAATCTTGTGGCCAAAATGCAATTCCAAATAAAATAAATTTCCGCTCCAGAATATTAAAAAGCATTAAGGGGTGTCCGTTAATTTTCATAAACGGTCCTCCAAAAAGTAAAATCAAAAAGAAAATACTTACTGCAGTACGCTTATTATAAAAATCTCCTTTTGGTTTTTTTGGATAGATCCAATTTCGTTTTCCATCCTCCGAAATTGTCGCGACAGTATCACGAAAACTTCCTTTAGGATCGGGAAGGGGTGGAGCTATTGGAGTAGAATTTGACAAGTTTTATTGGTTGACTATGTTGATGCTATCGACACTTATACTATCTGTTGGTTGTGTATTTACCATTTCTTCAACATACTTTTCACCTTGCGGTTCTTTTCCGCCCGCAGGATTAGTACCATGTTTGGTCAAGATAAAACTTGCAACTTGTTGAATTTGCTTTGGAGTCAATTGTGCTTTCCAGGAGATCATTCCTTTCGCAGGAACACCATCTGTAATTACTTTAAAAATATTTTTGATGCCGCCGCCATGAATCCAGAAATCGTCTGTCAAATTGGGACCCACACTGCCACCTAACTCATTTCCGTGACAAGCTACGCAGTTTTTATCATAGATTCCTTTTCCTGCACCCAACGCTTCTGGAGTATTTAATGCAGTTATTGTTTCAGCAGAAACAAAATCCTTCATTTTTAACTCGCGAGCTTTGGCTTGATCAGCGGCCTCTTGCATGGCGATATTATATTCTTCCGTTTGCAGTGGACCTGTTCTGAAAAGGTGATAGTGGGCCAGATAAATAAAAGCCCAAATGATGGTGATGTAAAATCCCCAAATCCACCAAGGCGGTAAGTTATTATCCAATTCGCGGATTCCATCATAATTATGATCCAACATAATATCGACTTCCTTTTCAACGGGAACTGCTTTTGTCAATACAGCTCTGTCGAAGCGTGTCCAAAAACTAGGAGCATATGATTCTTCTTCAAATTCTTTCTCCTTCTTGAGTTCTATGGCTTTTCGCTTTTCAGGAGAGAGCATACCATGCGATAATTTCTTTAAACTTAGTGTCAAAGAAATGATGGCAATAAGCATAATCGTGAATAGAAAGATCAGTAGATACAGTTCCGATTGAAAAAATATTTCTGGAACTTTTGCAGACGTAGGAGCAGCCGTATCGGCACCTTGTCCAAAGGAAGTTAGATGGGATGCCATGATTAGGAATCCGGAGAGAAGTATTTTGTTAAATCTATTTTTCATAGATGTATTTTTAATCGTTGTTAGGTTCTGAATTTTGTAATGGAATTCGGCTCGCTTTTTCAATATGTTCTTTATCCATCTTTACCAAATAAGCAATGAGAACAGTAAAAAATGCTACAAAGACAAGCAATGAGAATACAGGATAAATACTTACACCTGCAATACTTTCTAGGTTATTTCTAAACATATTTTTTTGTTTTATTCGGTTTTAGATGCTTTGATGTCGATTCCTAAGCGTTGTAAGTAAGCAATCATGGCGATGAGTTCCTTATTGGAATCGATGCTCACTTTGTTTTTCTTGAGATCATCGGCGATACTCTTTGCTTGCTTCATTAAATCATCGTTTGCTTTTGTATCATAGCCTTCTGGATAAGGAACACCGAGTGTTTGCATAGCTCTGATTTTAGCAGGTGTACTTGAAATGTCTAATTCATTTTCAGACATAAATGCATACGATGGCATGATGGAACCGGGCGACATTATAGTAGGATCAATCATGTGATGGTAATGCCAAACATTAGGATATTTTCCTCCCAAACGATGCAAATCGGGACCTGTACGTTTCGATCCCCATTGGAATGGATGATCGTAAATAAATTCTCCGGCTTTGGAATATTCACCATAGCGTTCGGTTTCGGAACGGAATGGACGTACCATTTGTGAGTGGCAAGTGTAACAGCCTTCGCGGACATAAAGATCTCTTCCTTGTAATTCCAGAGGTGTATAAGGTTTCACACTCGCAATGGTTGGAATATTGGATTGCACCAAAAACGTTGGAATAAATTCTACAACACCACCAATCAAAATGACCACTGCACTTAAAATAATCATTTGTACTGGACGACGTTCAATCCAACGATGCCAGTGACCTGCATGCTCTTTTTCATTCTTCTCTAATGCTGGAGCTTCCGCAGCTTCTTCTGCATTCAATGTTCCTTGCTTCATCGTTTTCACCAAGTTATACGCCATGGTGATGGCACCAGTCAGAAACATCAATCCGCCTAATGCTCGGAGTTTATACATCGGCATAACCTGTGTAACGGTTTCGAGGAAGTTCGGATATTTTAAAATTCCATCTTCTGTAAATTCTTTCCACATTAAACTTTGTGCAAAGCCTGCCCAATACATCGGGACAGCATAGAATAAAATTCCAAGCGTAGCAATCCAAAAATGGAAAGAAGCTAATTTAGCAGAGTATAAATTGGTTTTGTAAAGTCGAGGTATTAACCAATACAAGATACCAAAGGTTAACATTCCATTCCATCCCATTCCACCAATGTGTACGTGAGCAATGGTCCAGTCGGTAAAGTGACTAATCGCGTTTACACTTTTTAAGGATAACATCGGACCTTCAAACGTCGACATACCATAAGCAGTAATTGCTACCACCATAAATTTTAATACTACATCTTCACGAACACGATCCCATGCACCACGTAGTGTTAACAGACCATTGATCATTCCACCCCAGGAAGGAGCTAAGAGCATAATGGAAAATACCGTTCCTAACGATTGTGCCCAATCAGGAAGAGCAGAATATAAAAGATGATGTGGACCCGCCCAGATGTATAAAAAGATTAGTGCCCAGAAATGAATAATGGATAATCGATACGAATACACAGGTCGGTTGGCAGCTTTCGGAACGAAGTAGTACATCAATCCCAAATAAGGCGTTGTTAAAAAGAATGCAACTGCATTGTGTCCGTACCACCACTGAACCAATGCATCCTGAACTCCTGCATAGGCCGAATAACTTTTTAAAATGCTAACCGGGATTTCAATTGAGTTTACAATATGCAACACAGCTACCGTTACTACAGTAGCAATATAAAACCAAATGGCAACATACATATGTCGCTCTCGGCGTTTAATGATGGTTCCAAACATATTAATCGCAAAAGCTACCCATACAATTGCAATAAGAATATCAATGGGCCATTCTAATTCTGCATACTCTTTTCCTGTTGTATGTCCGGTAAGCAGCGTCACAGCAGCCAACACGATAATCGATTGCCAACCCCAGAAATGGAATTTACTCAAGCCATCGCTAAACATTCGTGCTTTGCACAAACGTTGCAGGGAGTAATACAATCCCATAAAAATACCATTCCCAACAAATGCGAAGATAATCGCATTGGTATGAACCGGTCGAACCCGACCAAAGGTGAGGTACTCGCCTATGTTAAGTCCTGGAAACGGAATTTGAAGAGCTATGATAAGCCCGAGTAACATGCCGACAAGCCCCCAAATAATGGTGGCTAACGCAAAGTTTTTTACGATGCGGTTGTCATAACTAAATTTTTCAATCGTCATACAGCGTCTGTATTTTTAGAATTAGGTTGTTCTTTTGAAGTTGGTATTTCGTCGTCAAATAATATTCGTACTGCAGGAGAAACATCATCGTCATATTGTCCAGTCTTCACCGACCATAAAAATCCAATGAGGAAGCTGCCTGCTACCAGTAAACTAAATGATATTAATATCAAGATGACACTCATGAAGCGCAAATCTACTTTTGATGGGTATAATTCATATTGACTATTATTTCCTTAATAACTGACAATTATCAGATCTTCATTTTTGTTAATCCTAAAATTCTTGCTTTAATACTACTTGCGAGCACCGTATAAAGCACTAAGCTGCTTGTACTAATGGGCATCAGGATAGCGGCAATGACAGGAGACAAGGTTCCTTGCACAGCGAACCAAAGTCCTACTAAATTGTAAACTATAGAAATGATAAAACTGATGATGATGATTCGATGTCCCGCTTTGGCATAGCGCAATAGATTTCCTATTTGGCCAAAATTTTTAGAAAGGATTATTCCATCACTACCTGGTGTAAAGTTATTTATGTCTTCGGCGATGGCTAAGCCCACATCACTTTGCAGGAGAGCTCCCGCATCGTTAAGACCATCACCAATCATCATAACTTTTTTTCCATGCGATTGAACTTCTTTAATACTATTTAGTTTATCGATAGGCTTCTGCTCAAACAACAGTCCTTCTTTTTGATCCAATAATTTTTCTAAGTGTGTTTGCTCCACATTATTATCGCCACTCATTACGGAAATTTTATATCCCTCCTTCTTTAATGTATGCAACAAGGAATTGGTGGTTTGTCGATAGGAAGTATTGAAATGAAAGTACCCCAATAATTTTTCGTCTATACTCACACCAACTTCCGATGATCTTATTGGATCTTGATGAGTTTCGGCATCTTGTATAAAATTCCTCGATCCCAATTGAACTCGACTTCCTTGCATCCAACCTTCGATACCTTTCCCGATAATTTCCTTAAGATCGGTGATGGGTAATTTATTGTTTGAAGTAGAAAGATAGTTGCAAATCATTCGACTAAATGGATGGGAGGAGGCATGGGCCAAGGAAGCGATGAATTGCTTTTGTAAATCGGTAAGTTCACTACCCGTATATTCAACTTTGTAATTTTCTGCAGAGGTTAATGTTCCTGTTTTATCAAAAACTACGGTGTCGATATTTGACAATCGTTCTAATACTTTTGTGTTCTTTAAATAGATTCCGCGCTTTCCTAAGATGCGAATCATATTGCCAAATGTAAATGGTGCCGATAGTGCTAATGCACAAGCACAGGCAATCACTAATACCGAAGTGAAGGCTAACATAGCTCTGGATGGATCCGTGGTATACCAGTAGAATAGAGTGCAAACGGCAATACTTATGGTTACGATAACAAACCATTTACTGATGCTTTCGGTGAGTTGGGCATATTTACTTTTCGACTCGCTTTTTCCTGAACTTTGATTCCAGAGTTTAGTGATATAACTATGCGAAACATCTTTTTGGATGAGCACTTCGGCGGGTTTCCCAATTAATCGTGCACCAGCAAAAATGCGTTCGCCATATTGGCAAGAAACTTCTCGGGATTCGCCGGTGACAAAACTATAATCGACTAGAGCATGCTTACTTACTAATAATACATCCGCAGGAATAATTTCCTGATTACGGATGAATAAACGATCGTTGGTTTTGATCTCTTGCACGGATACTACTTCCTCTTCAGTTCCTTTTAAACGAGAGACTGCAATGGGGAAATAGGATTTATAATCGCGTTCGAAGCTAAGCCACTCGTAGGTTTTACTTTGAAAATTTCGACCTATAAGCATGAAAAAAATCAAGCCGGTCATACTATCGAAATACCCAGGACCGGTATCGGATACCACTTCATAAATACTTCTCGAAAACATGGCTACAATTCCTATGGCGATTGGCACATCGATGTTGATGACTTTCTGACGAAAACTCATCAATGCATTTTCCAAAAACTCACTGGCACTATAAAAGAACACGGGGAGCGAAAGAAATAAATTAAGGTAGCCAAAAACGACATGAAAATCTTCTCCTACATAGATTCCTGAAGAAAAGTATTCGGGAAAACTGAGCAGCATAATATTTCCAAATACGAATCCTGCGATGCCGATCTTATAAATTCTTGTTTTACTAGCAACCTTTTTTTTTCCTTTTTCCAGTTCCTTTAAATTAAGTTCCGGAGGATATGCAATTTCGTGCAGTTTCTCAACAATCTTTCGCAAATTCGTTTTAGTATGATCAAAAATGATGTGCAATTCCTTTTGAATGAAGTTGGTTTTTGAGTTGATGATTCCAGCATCTAATCGATTCAGATGCTCCAAAAGCCAAATACAACTGGCGCAATGCATAGCAGGAATATGAAATTGAATATGGGAAATATCTCCTTCCTTAAAGAGGATGAGTTTATCAGATATAGATGATTGATCTAAGTAAGCATAGCGGTCACCTAATAGTGTTTGCTTCTTCCCTGGAGAGGCTTGTAAATCATAATAGCCGCATAAATTATTTTCATGCAAAAGTTCATACACTAATTTACACCCTTGACAGCAAAAAAATTTACTTTCTATCTCCACTCGCTCTTCTTTGCAGTTTTCACCGCAGTGATAACACTGAGTTTCAGTGTAAATAGTGTTTTCGCGCATGATTCATTCTTGTCGAGCAAGATTACTTCAAACGATAAAAAAATTTATTGACGAAAGTCAGTTTAAAACGTGATCGATGTCAATTCGGAATTTGTCAGTGCAATAGTTGACTTATGTCATAGATATGCGAAAATATTTCTTTCATTTTTGTAGAATAAACATTGGACATGTATAGTCGATTTAACCAAAATGAAATGCTTAAAATCCTAATTAGTGACGAGCGAAAATTAATGGAAATACAAAGGGATTTCAATTCATATTTTCCATTCTTAAAGCTTGAATTTTTTAAAGTTCCACATAAGATAGGAGAGGGATCTGCAAAGAGTTTATTGCTTGATTCTAATAAGCTGATTAGAGACATTAGAAGCAATCGACCAGAATCTCATTTAGAGTTTAAAGATGAAATGACCGTAAATCAATTGGAGGAGTTGATATTTTCCAAGTTCGGATTGGCGGCACAAGTGTTTAGAAAATCAGGAAATGTGTGGTTAGAAACTTCTGCGACTGATAACTGGACTTTACTTCAGCAGAATAATGAAGGGGCAGAATTGTCAACCCAAATTAAAGAGAACCGCGAAAACTTAGATAATATCGATCCCTATTAATACTTCTTGATGGTAATTATAAAGCCTTTTCAAGCATTTGTAATGACGTACATTAAACTATGAGTATTCGTTTTTATTAAAGATATTCTTTTACCACAGAGTGCACAAAGTTTTTCACAGAGCACACGGAGGTTTCTCTTTGGCTCCTTTGTTTTCGGAGTTAGATTTTGGTTATAGCTAAATTATACTGTGTTCTCTGTGTCTTCTTTGTGCCCTCGGTGTTTATCGGAAGTTAATAAATGAAAAGTGTCTTTTAATGTCATAGAATTTTGGTTCAATAAAAAGAGGACAAATGTTTTTTATCCCTTCAACGACCTTAATTTCTTCTCATCAATAATTTTTATTTTTCCTCCTTTGATTTCGATCAAATTTTCCTCTTTAAAATCACTTAAAGTTCTAATCAAAGACTCTGTTGCTGTGCCCACAATATTGGCTAAATCATCTCGAGCAATTGCCATAGCAAATTGTCCCTCGTCTTTCACTTGATACTTTTCTTGAAGTAGGAGTAATGCTTCAGCTGTTCTTTTCCTTACAGAGCTATACGCCAAGTCCACTAATCGTTCTTGTTTATCAACCACTCCTTTGGTCAGAATCTTTAAAAAACTTCGAGTCACTGATACATTTCCAAAAATCATATTATGAAACTCATCTCTTGGAATAAAGGTGATTTCTGAGTCTTCTAAAGTTTCTGCTGACTCATTATAAGGTTTCTCCTCTAACAAACTGGTGTATGCAAAGAAATCACCCTCCTTCAAAAGATCAGTGATCAGCTCTTTACCGTATTCATGCGTTTTGAAAATCTTTACTTTTCCTTGGTTGATGTAATATAGCCCGTTGGGATAGTTGCCTTCAAGATAAATTGTTTCTTTCTTTTTGTAATGATTTATTTTTTTTCCTTCTAAGAATTTTTTCAATGCATTTGATCCTGCCACATCACTTATGAAAGTACTTAATCCATCAAAGTCTTTTTCGTATTCCTTCTTTAAGACTTCAGCCTTTTTAATTCGACTTTCTACGGCATTTAATAATTCAGTTTTATCAAATGGTTTGGTAATATAATCATCAGCTCCTAAGTCCATTCCTTTGCGCATATCGCTACGTTCAGCTTTTGCTGTTAAGAAGATAAATGGAATAGCTGACATGGCTGGATCCTTTCCCAACAAATGCAATACACCATAACCATCTAAACCGGGCATCATGATGTCACATATGATTAAATCTGGATGCTCAATACGAGCTAATTCAACGCCTTCTTTGCCGTCGGGTGCGGTAAAAACTTTGTAATGTGCTAACTCTAAAATTTCAGCTGTGTTTTCACGTACATCTTCATTGTCTTCAATTAATAGTATTTTCTTATCCATATTTTAATTTTGTTGAGGAAAAGTGATTTTAATGGTGGTTCCCTTATCTAATTCACTTATGAGTTCTAAACTTCCGTTCATCAGGTCAACATAACTTCCTACAATATGTAGCCCTAATCCGGTTCCTTGAATATTAAATGCATTTTTAGCTCTGAAGAAACGCTCAAATAAATGTTTTTGGTCTTCTTTACTGATGCCAATTCCTTGATCTTTTATTTCAAAATAAACATTTTGGTTATTCACGATCACGTTAACTGCAATCTTTTTATTTTCCGGACTAAATTTAACAGCGTTATTGATCAAATTTATTAGAATATTCTTGGTTAATTTAATATCTAAAGTAACATCGGAATTTCCATCATGATGATAAACGATTTCTTGTCCGACTTTAGCATTTAACTGTAAATCACTCACTATTTCCTTTACTAAATGTGGCAAATCAAATTTTCTGAAATCGGTATGTATTTTCCCTTCTTCCAATTTGCTTAACGATAAAAAATCACTTAAAATGTCATTCAAATTGTTTACCGCTGATTTGATTCTGGAAATATGTTTTTCTCTTTTGTCATTATTGGAGGTTTCCACATATTCTGAGATTAAGCTGGCGGAGGAAAGAATTGTAGTCAACGGTGTCCTAAACTCATGGGAAGCCATTGAAATGAATCGTGATTTTAGATCATTTAGATCCTTCTCTTTTTCGAGTGCTAGCCTTAATTCTGTCTTCGACTTTTCCAATTCCCGAATGGCTTCTTGCAAAACCTTAGTCCGATCAGAGACCTTTTTCTCTAAGCCTTCATTGGTTGCAATGAGTGCTTCGGCCACACGTTCTAATTCATGTTGTTTTTCATTTACAGTAACCTCAATACCTTTTCTAACGGTGATGTCTATAATAAATGCAACAATAAATTTTTGTCCATTAATTTGTACCGGACTCAAACTTATTTCTACTGGAAATTGTGTTCCATCTTTTCTCTCAGCAAATAGATCTAATCCCACACCCATTGGGCGCGCATTTGATTCTTTGTTATAATTTTCACGATGCTTGTGATGATGGCCTCGAACATTAGAAGGTACGATGTCTTCAATCTTCAATTCATGCAACTCTTCGTCGGTGTACCCCAACATTCTGGCGGCCGAACTATTCGCCATGCGAATTCTTCCTTCTATATCCGATACAATGATACCTTCAGTAGCATCTTTGAATACGGTATCAATAATTTCGCTACGGTTAATATTTTCCATAATCCCTATTCTTTGTCTACGCAATAAATGTAAATAATTTCATAGACTTTATAGAAAATGGAACTGTAGCGAAATCAGGCATCTCAAGTTTTAATTTTACAAGTGTTGATTCCTAAAATGCTATATAACGGACAAATACCAACAATTCCGGTTATAAAAGGGAGGAGTCCCAAAAGTGCCCAAGCACTATTATGATAAACAAAAAACATGGCTATCGCCACTCCTAGAAATACTCTAATTACGCGATCGGTTGAACTTTCATTTCCTTTCATGATGTTGCAGTTTAAATTTGATTCTCAAAAATAAACTGCTTAAACGCATTCCTTTCTATCAAAAATCAGCTAAGCAAATGATCTTTGTCAGTCGCTATAATGTGAAACTTTCATGCATCATGGGGATGCTAATGTCTGAAAAACCCATTCCATGCAAATGTTTTTTAAATGTCAATTGAGCCTCTTTTTCTCCATGCACTAAAAATAAGCGCTTTACTTGAGTGGTATCTTGACACGATAAATATTCCATAAGTTCTTTGTAATCAGCATGTGCACTATATGAGCCCATCATTTTAACACTTGCTCTTAATGGAACCATCTTCCCAAAAATCCGTACTTCTTTTTCACCTTGAATCATTCGATCACCTAAGGATCCTGGTGGGACAAAGCCTACGATTAACACTGTATTTTTTGCGTCTATAATATTATTTTTCAGATGATGTTTAATCCGACCTGCTTCCATCATACCAGAAGCTGATATTATTATACAAGGATTTTTATTTTCATTTAATTCTTTCGATAATTCTACGTCACGGATATAATGTAAGCTTTCAAATCCAAATGGATCATCATCTTTTTTCATGTATTCCACAATATCCGGATTGAACGAATCCTTATGTTTCCGCATGATGGACGTAGCGCTAATGGCAAGCGGTGAATCCACATAAACTGGAATTTTCTCGAGTTGTCCTTTGTTGAAAAGACGATTGAGCGCATAAACAATTTCCTGTGTCCGACCTAAACTAAACGCAGGAATAATTAATTTTCCTTTGTTTAAAATACAAGTTTGATGCACTATTTTCAATAATTCCAGCTCCGTGTTTTCTACATCTTCATGAAGTCGGTCGCCGTAGGTGGATTCCGTGATGATATAATCTGCTTGAGGAAATGGTTGTGGCGCTTTTAAAATATAATCGTTGAATCGACCTGTATCTCCTGAAAAGAAAACTTTCACCTTTCCTTCCGGCTCATCAAACTCTAAGTTAACCGCTGCGCTGCCTAAAATATGTCCAGCATCGGTAAAATGAAAACGAATATGCTTGTCGATAGCCACCTTCTCATTCAGCTCCACGGGAACAAATAATTTCAAAGCTTCTTGCACATCTTCCAACGTATATATTGGATCCAATTCTTTTTGCCCATTCTTAGCTCGTTTTCTATTGAGATATTTTAAATCACTCTCTTGAATATGGGCGCTGTCTTCTAACATAATAGTACACAAATCAAGAGTAGCTAGCGTACAATAAATAGGACCAGAAAAACCTTGTCTTACCAAATGAGGAATATTACCCGAATGATCAATATGTGCATGCGACAAAATCATATAATCTACTTCAGT
>JBJXGU010000131.1:0-19328 GCA_046160245.1 Bacteroidia bacterium | reverse complement strand
CTCTACGCTTAACATATCCACCACCGTGTTTTCTACGGTGATGTCTGTTTTTCTGAGAAAGCAAAACATCTCTAGGATCACGAATCATGTTGATGAATATTGCTTCTGGAAAAATTTCAATAATTTGATCAATCTTAAATACATTTCCAGGTAAATCTTCGCTTGGAATTTCTTTTCCTTTTTTCTTTACTTCAGCTAGAACAAAATGATAATATACTTCCCATGCATGGATGGATGGATGATAATGTAATTGACAAAGGTCAGTTGCCTCTTTAATGAAATTATCTGGCAATCGTGTTGCATGCAGTTTTCGATCGGCCACATCTAATAACCAACAAAAGGCTTTTGTAACTTCTGCTTCACTTAGCGGTTTTAATTCTTCACCATGTGGTATGCAAGGGCCGAAAAGATGAAGTTCAGGAAATTTATAAACGCTAGAGTTGCGTCCCAACATTCGCCCAAGCATCGTAGTACCAGAACGACTATTACCGACAACAAAAATTAGTTTTTGAGTTCTATTGATCATAATGGTAATTGCTATGCTTTTCGATGTGTGAGGGAATTTAATTTATTGTTTTAATTTTATAGAGTCTCGGCTTTATTTTCATTTACAATGAAGTATCGATAATAATAAATGATTCCAAAGAAGATAGATGGCAATCCCATGTATTTAATGTTTGAAGCCGCTGTAATCATATCTAAAAAGATAAATACCATTCCATATTGACAAGTTGTTAAAAGTATATCGTTATTCTTTCGTAGTTGTTTTGTCCAACTAAGTGTAACGAAAAAAGGAATGTAAAAGATAAGTGTTCCTATGATTCCGTAAACAAAAAGGTTTCCTAGTAGCCCAACATCAGATGCAAAGAAATACCCAAAGAATCCTGAAAATCCACCTTTAAATTGCGAACTTACAAATCCATTTCCTAGCAAGGGATGTAATTTAATTCCCTTTATTGCGATTGCGGCTTCTGAGATCCGCATTGCAGTAGAGTATTCAGTAGTACTTTCTCCTGTAACAATGGTTGAGGCATTTCCAAAAATGGTTATGTAATGTTCTATTAATTCAGGGTTAGCAAAATATATAATTAGTAACAAGGCGCTGCCTCCCACTATTCCCCATAATAAATAAAGAAGCTTTCTATAGATATCTATATTGCGAATAAAAAATATGAATACCGTGATGCCGATCATCATGAGTTGTGATCTGTCTTGAAGATATATTAAGAAGTATAGTAAACCCATTAATAAAAGTACGATATATCTTTTACTATTCTCCTTCAAAAGTTTGAACATCGAGTAAAGAATAACGGTGGCAATCACATCACTCGGAAATTCATAATGTAAACCTTTGTTTAAACTAAATTCTACAAAATCAGTACCGTTAAATACTGATGGATTAATGAAAACACTAAAAAATGACATTATTCCCATTATAATGATCAATGATCTTAAAAAGTGTTTTCTGAAATCTTCAATGTCAAATCTATTGTTTTTTAATCCGAGTACAATAAAGTATCCAGCGAAAATAATGAAGTGTTGTCTTTGTGAAAGTATCCCAAGCAAGATGGGTTGATGAAATTCTAAGTTTGCCTGATAGGAAGTGATGAAGGGAAGGATGAAAAGAGGAATTAAGATAAGATGAAAGTAGTTCGCTTTTCCACTAAGCCATTGTAGAATGATATCTCTTATTGAAATGATGCTGGTCAAAAGCACTAATAAAACAAATAGGACTTCAAAAATACCTGATGGATAGCGAGCCAATACGCGATAGCTCAATAGAAAAAACAGAAACCACATAACAGGTGGAATCAATTTTTTGTAGGTGAGAGAAAATAGACGTGCTGTTTCCATAGGGTAACAAAGTTAGTTATTAATTATGGATCCATTTTTTTATATTTAGTGTACTTATTCGTTCTAGTAGTAACATTTCCTCTTGATAGTAATGCAGAAGTTCGATGGCAAGTTTTTGATCCAGCTGAGGCAAATTTTGTTTACTAAAAAGCAGGCTCTTGATTTTGGCCTTACTCTGCTCGTTGAATAGAACTCCAATCGTTTTTCGAAAGAATTTTTGCTTATAAAGCCATTGAATTGTTTTGTTCTTGCCCGCCATCGTTACATTTTGTTTTTCTATGTCGGAAGGAAGTGCAGTGTCATTAATTCTTAGAAACTGACAAAGTTTTTGAATCACATTCTTGGGATCTTGAATAATATCTTCATGTAGTAAAATTAATACATTATCTTCTCCAAAAGTTTTCAAATAGCGCTCAACTTGTGTTCCATAGTGGCCAAGTAAAAAATATTGTTGAAAGTATTTTCCTGTTTTTGGGTGAGTTTGACCATTTCGAAAAATATTTTCGAATGTTTCGTTTACATATCCTAAGCTATAATCCATTTGGTAATGCGAAAAAGCTCTTTGTACTGGGTGTCTTAGTGATATAATAATTTTTGCATCCGAAGAGAAAGATTTAATGCGCGCTGCAACTTTCGGATAGAATAGATATGAAACACTTCCTTCTCCAGCGATCTTTGTAGCGAGTGTAGGATGAAATAGACTTAAATATGTCGACTCGGTTGTGCTATTTGTTTTTTTATAATATAATAATTGCTCACTAATTTCTTGCTGACTAAAATAGTTTGGCTCTTTATCAGCGCTCATGCATACTTCAGGGTGTTTGTCTAGAAAATAGTGAAGTGCAGTGGTACCTGCTTTTGGAGCCCCAACTATGAAGAAAGAAGGTCGAATAGATTTCATTTTATTTATTTCCAAGATGTCAAATCTCGTTGAATAAGTATTTCTAGTTGCTCAATTTGTTTTACATATCGGGAAGTCATCCACTTTTTATCTTCCTCTGACATTTCGGGAACTTTTCCTTCTTTAAAAAATGAATCCTTGGCTTTTTTCTGCCAGGCTTTTGGAATAGCTCTAAAGAGTTTGCGTTTAATTCCTAGTTGGGTAACAAATTTGATCAACCCTGGATTTTTAGGGACGCGGGCCTCATTGTGCCGTTCATTATAATCAATGGATATATCAGTTCTTAATCCTAAAAAAGTAAATAATTCATTCGCTAAACTGTGATTGTTCGTTTTTAAATCATCGAATAAAAAAATCTTTACTTGCTCCATTGGAAAATGGTCTTGAAATTTTTTAATTTGCTCTGCATACAATCCTAATTCGTAATATAAATGAGAGATACACCAACCATGTAAGCTTTTCGCATCATCATTTTCAACCTCTTCGCGAAATGGTCGGGTTGTTCGGCCATCCCTTAAATTGGCCAAGTAATGTGAATAAGCACGCTCTGCAGGTTGCCGCAAGATCATTACTATTTTCATTGAGGGAAACTCTTTTTTAATATTTAATGCGGCTTCATCTGAAAACATATAAGAATTACTTATTTCCCCAATGCGCTGTTTGCCTTTTGCAAATTTGAATAATTGAAGATAATGCTCTCGATTTAAAACATATGCTCCCCATTGCTCTTCTTGCATATCACCCGAAACATATTTTTCAATATTTAGGTTTTTACTTTTTTCATAAAGTTTATATTCAGCACTGAAATGTTTGGGCTGAATGTCGGTAGAAAAATGGTTGGGTTCCTTAATTGGACTCATGTAAACATCAGGATGCTGACGAAGATAATGATATAGTGTAGTGGTACCACACTTTGCCGCACCCGCCACTAAAAAGTTAGGAAAGTAAGTTATATTTTTTTCTGCCATGTACTTAATTCTATATCTATTAATTTCTCAAGCGATTTAATATCGTTTTTATAGTATTTTTCTAATTGCACTTTCGTTTCAGGTTGCATTTCACCTTTTTCAGGTTTCGTAAAAAGTAGTTTTTTGATGATCTCTTTGAGGAAACTATTTTTGAGTGCCCTTCGAATTTTAACCCGAAATGTATTTACCGTTATTAATTTTCTGACTATCGGATTGCGTGGTACCGCAGCAGTATTAAAATCTTTCTCTAAAGATACGTTGAAATTTGGGTTGACATTTAAGAACGAATAAACTTTTTTCATGGTTGCTTTGGTCGAATGACGAAGCTCTTCATTCAGTAGAATTAAAACTTGATCGCGCGGAAAGACATCCAAATATCGTTTGACTTGCTCAGAGAATAGGCCTAACTCTAGATAAAGAGATGTTGCACCCCAGTTTCGAATAGGATGTTTTGCTTCTTCAGCAAGTGCATCCTCAAAGGAAAGATTCGTAAGTGCCATACGCTGATCCATCAGATAATGAGAATAAGCCCTTTGAGCAGGCTGGCGAAGCACCATTATTATTTTAGCATTTGAATTGTATTCAAAGATATTTCTTGCAGCAGTCTTTGAAAATAAGTAAGAAGCACTCGCCTCACCAATGGCTTTTTCGTTTTTTGCAAACCGATATAAAGCTAAGTATTGATCGAATGAAGTGATGAAGGCGCGATGCATGGATTTTTTCATGTCGCTTTTGATATATTCATCAACATTAAGTAGTTTAATACGCGACTTTACTTCTTCCCGAATAGCATCCAAATCAATGTCGCTAGCAAAATAATTTGGTTCTTTAATCGGACTCATATACACTTCCGGATGCTGATTTAAATAATCATAAAGTGAAGTGGTCCCACTTTTAGCTGCACCTACAATAAAGAAATTTGGTTTTGCTGTACTCAATTTATTGATTTGTTAAGCGTGGACGTTTTATTCCTGGGAAGTAAATGGACACTAATCCAAGTTTTTTATAAGCGTAATATACTGCGGTTAAATTCCAAAATATTTTAGAAACAGTGGATGATATGGCGGCTCCTTCTATTCCCATGAAAGGAACAAGAATGAAGTTTAAGCTAATACCAAGAATAGCTGCTAGGATGATAATTCGATTGTACTGCACTTGGTATCCCGTCATCATTAGTAGAATGCCTACCGAACCTGTAATGCAGTTAATGAAATTGCCTGCTGCTAATATTTGCAAGCTTGTGCCGCCGATGGAAAATTCTTTTCCGAATAACGACAACAGAAATTCAGGAAATAGTAAAATAATTAAAGTAATAGGCGCCGTAGCATAAAATAGAAGTCGTGTGGAATTATACACGTATGTTTTTAACCGATTTTGATCATTAGAACTTTTTATTTCTGCAAAGGTGGGCGCTTGAATGGCATTTACTGCCATGAGGATGGCTGCTGAAGCAGATGATATTTTAAATGCAGTATCGTAAAATCCAACTTGAGCTTCCGACCAATAAATCCCAATAACAATATTATCTACCCAATTGAGAATAAAAAAAATGGATCCGGTTATCATCATCGGTAATGATTCTTTAACCATGTTTTTCCAATCAAGTGGCGTCTCTGATTGAATATCGGCGATCTTGGAATGTTTTCTCCAGCTTATAAAATATAAGATAGCTACCAGAATTGTGGAACTAGTAAAGCCCATCACCGGTGTAAAGTCAATGTTAAACTTAAATGCAAAAAAGATGAGAATTGCATTTAATAATGGAATGATGGTTTTAAATAAAGTGAATCCCAACATGTTTTTTGAACCCCTGAAGGCTCCGGCATGTAAAGTGATCCAAACAAATGGCGGTAAAGCACAACTCATTATTTTTAAATGATCAGTCAGTAATGGTTTGTTAAAAATGCTTTCTGCAATGAATGGTGATAGAAAATACATCAGCAATGCCAATAGCAAAGAAGAAACGGCCGTTGTTTTTAGTGCTGTTTGATAAGCACTTTTTAAAGCGATCAAATCATTGGATGCTTTTGCGGTAGCCACTTTTCGAATGAGTAAATTGTCGAGGCCCAGTAATGCTAAAATGGAAACGAGTTGCATCACGGTGAATGAAAGGGTAAACGTACCAAGCATCCCCGGCCCTAGTAAGTGCGCAACCGTAAAAATGAAAAGGTATTGCGTGATCATTCCACCACCTTTTACAGTCAGTGCTATGCCACTTTTTTTAAGCATAAAGAAAGTGTCCTTTCGCTCGTCTTTTTTACCCATATTGTCCTTGCGCAAAGATGACTAATATTCTGCTTTTTAGAGGGCAAATTAGAGGCTTCTATTACAAGATTTCAACTATTGGAAAATAAAAAAAGAGGCCGGTTTTACCGACCTCCTTGGAACTAAAGAAAAGTATAAAAAAATGTTTGTGCGCTATTTCAATCTTCTATATGTGATGATTTACGGGGAAATGGGCGAGTCAAAATACTGTGGAGCAACAAGTTAAGAATATTGTTAGCTTTATTCTCTAAGTAAATGATCCCTGATGTAGGTGCTTTTAAGAGGAACGATGAGTTGCGAATCAGTTATAACAATTAATCTTTACAGGAATTGGAAAGATTTTATCAACGAAATGGAATGCTGTTTTATAGACTATCAATTTTTTACAAAGAAGAGAATGCAAAGTGAATTTTAGCTTATGTTACTATTAAATTGCAATAAATTTTTGTGTGGGTTCTTCATGTTGAATTCGATTGTTAACATTAATTTAAAAAAGAGTTTATTTAATCGTTTTGTTTTACAATTTGATAATGGAATGATAATTTGAAAAGTGATCAATTCGAGTTTCGGGTATCTACTTTTGCATTCTATAAAATTCTAAACATCTCATCGCAGCCGAAATCATGAAAAAATTTACTGTCTTATTCTTGTCCTTCATATTAATGTACCAATTGGGAAATAGCCAAAATGGTTTGGAAGGTATTATTGTAGAAAAATATTATGTATCCAATGCTGCGGATGCGGCTGGAAGTTCTGGTGTATTACCATCTGGATCTACTACTTACCGCATTTTTATTGATTTGTTACCTGGTTATACATTTCAAGCTGCTTACGGTGTTCCTAATCACGAACTTCGATTCCAAACTACTACATCCTTTTTCAATAATGAAGATTATGGTGCTACTACACCTACTTTTAGTAAAACAAATGCTAGAAATAATACGGTAATGTTGGATTCTTGGTTGAGCGGTGGAGCATCTTGTGGCGGAAATTATGGTATATTGAAAACAGAAGATGGTGTTGCAGGCGGTACGAATGTTATTAATGCGAATGGAATATTAGCTAACAACGACCCACTCGCAGGAATTCCTTTAACTACACAAGATGGAATTTATACAGCTATAACTCCTTCTGTAACTGTACTTGGATTTACTCCAGCAGAATTAAATGTGATCGACGCAACCAGTAATGTTGGAAATTTAATTTCTACAACGAATGCTTCATGGGCTGTTTTGGGCGGTTCAACAGGCCCAATTCCATCTGTAAATAAAATACTAATTGCACAGTTTACGACGAATGGTACTTTTTCTTTTAAATTAAATATTCAAATCGGCACTCCAACTCCAGGTGTTTCTCAGAATTTTGTTGCTGAAAATGCAACAGGAAGTGAAATTCTTTTTCCTGCATTAATTTACCCAGCTCCTTCTAATCCTACTGCTCAGGTTTCCATTACAAGCAATGCTACTTTCCCTGTTTGTGATGGAACAAGTGTTACGTTTACTGCAAATCCAGTTAATGGCGGAGCAACACCATCTTATCAATGGAAGAAGAATGGCACTAACGTAGGTACCAATAGCCCTACGTATACTACTTCTGGACTTGTTGCCAACAATGTCATTACCTGCGTAATGACTTCCAGCATTGCTGGGGCGCTGAATAATCCGGCTACCTCAAATGCGATCACAGCACAAATAATTGCAAAACCTGTAGCCAATATTGTATCTACCGGACCTACCACTTACTGCTCCGGTGCGAATGCCTGTACATTATCAACTACGGCTGTAGCGGGTGATACGTATTTATGGTTTAAAGGGTCTACAAGCATTGCCAATTCTAACAGTCCCACTTATGTTCCAAACTCTACTACTTCTAAAACGTACAAAGTACAAGTAACAAATAGTGGTGGTTGTAGCAAAACATCCAGCACCGTAAGTATTACAGTAAATCCGTTACCGGTTGCAACGGTAACCGTTTCCGGACCTACTACGTTTTGTAAAGGCTCAAATGCTTGTACGCTTACAGCGAACAGCGGCGCAGGACTTACTTACCAATGGAAAAAAGGAAGCGTTAATGAGGCTGGAGCTACCGGAATTTCTTTTCAACCTAATGCTACAAGCACTGGTTATAAAGTTCAAGTCACCAATGCAAATGGTTGTTCTAAAACTTCTTCTGCTACTGCTATTGTTGCCAACGCCCTTCCAACTTCCACGGTTACTCCACAAGGACCAACTACTTTTTGTAATGGCGATAGCGTAGTATTAAAGGCAAACAGCGGTGCCGGTTTAACTTATCAATGGATTAAAGGTGTTACTCCTCTCGTAGGACAAACTTCTATTAATTATTCAGCTAAAACACAAGCTTCTTATAAAGTAACTGTAACGAATGCTAATGGTTGTACAAAAAATTCATCATCAGTTTCAATAACTGTTAATTGTCGTGAAGGAGATTCATTCGGAATTTCTGATGGAAATGAAAGTCTTTCTACTTATCCAAATCCGACGAATGGTCCATTCATGATTAATTATTTTAACAATGATTTAATCTCCTCTAATGCACAAATAGTAATTCTAGATGTGTTAGGTCAAGTGATTTATACGGAGGAAGTTGAAATTGTTGAAGGAGTATTTAACAAAGAACTTTCGTTGAAGAACCCATTAGTGAATGGAATGTATTTTGTTTCCTTAAATTATAATGGAAATAGTATTACAAAGAAATTCTTGGTGAATTAAATCACATTCGTTCTACATAAATTGCGAATAGTAAAAGACAGATTGATAATGAAAAAATTAGGTTGGTGTTATTTGTTTTTTTGTTTTATATTGAATTCAAATGCAAATGCACAAAAGGGGTTGGAGAATATTATAGTGGAGAAGTATTATATTTCCACAGCTGCCGATACAATAGGAACAGAGCTAGGAGGGTATCTTCCTATTGGCTCTGTCACTTATCGTGTGTATGCCGACTTAACTCCCGTTCATCGACTTCAAGCAATTTATGGTGAAGCTAATCATGAATTAAAAATTGCTACTACTACTCGATTTTTTAATTGTGCAAAAAATGACGGAAAGTCATCCACTGACATAGAACCTTCTTATCTTAAGGAAAGTACTTTGCTTTTGGATTCATGGGTCAGTGTGGGCGCCGCATGCTTAGATTATCAAGCTGTATTGAAATCAATGGATGATTCGCTTCCCACTTTTGTTGAAAGTAATGAACTGAATATTTTGAGAAATGAAGAGAAGGATCTAGGTATTCCATTGACAAGAGGAGATGGAATGAAGCAGTTGAAACTACAACCAGGTCCTGTGTTTTTCAATTTTGATAAGGAGTTGCAAAATTTCCAATATGCATTTCGAGATTCAGTAAATGGCATCATCAGAACACTCAATGGTGCTTGGGCTTCTTTTGGTGGATCTGTGGGCCCACACCCTCAAAATCAAGTTTTATTAGGTCAATTTACTACTGATGGTGTTTTTAGTTTTGAATTGAATTTGTTAATAGCTATTCCAGGAGGAGGTTCTGAAAAGTTTGTCGCAAAAAATCCGGTAGATAGTGAATTTGTGTTTCCAGCTTTAATTTATACTTCTTCACCTAACAATAAGTCGCCTCAAATCTTGTTGGCTGTTGATCAACAGCAAAAGAAGAAAGGAGTAAGTGCAATTGAATTATTGGCAACGGCCAGTGATGAGGATGGAAAAGTAGTAGCTGTCGATTTTTATGTTAATGATCGATTGGTTTATACAGATTCTACTTTTCCGTTTGCATTTAGCTATAATGGAAATTCAAAGGATGCCATTGTATCAGCTTCTGCCATAGACGATAAGGGAACTAAATGCAGATCTAAAAATATATTTCTTTCTGGTTCTGTTTCTCAACATGACTAATATTATCGTTTGTTAAATTATTGTTTTCATTTAGAGTCGACTTTGGCTTTCCTTAACTCAAAGTTAATCTTCTTTTAAACTATAATAAAGGGTAATTGTTGAGTTTTGTCGTCTGATTGCTTCTATACAAAGCAATTTATTTTGGAACTATTATACTTAATATCATCAATTAATATTTAATACCATTTATTATGAAAAAATTAATACTCCTTTCTGGACTTCTCATGACCAGCTTGTTTCTTCAAGCACAAAATGGGTTGGAAAATATCATTGTAGAAAGATACTATGTATCGGAGCCAAATGATACCATTGCAAATTCTACTGGCGGTATTCTTCCTGTGGGATCTGTAACCTACCGCATTTATGTGGATATGTTACAAGGATATAAATTTCAAGTATGTTACGGGGTTCCAACTCATGAAATGAGAATTGAAACTTCAACTTTGTTTTTTAATAATGAAGATCGTGGATCTACATCTCCTAATTTTTCTTTTGTGAATGCAGCAAAGAATACTGTAATGC
This sequence comes from Bacteroidia bacterium, assembly GCA_046160245.1. Classification (GTDB taxonomy): domain Bacteria; phylum Bacteroidota; class Bacteroidia; order AKYH767-A; family OLB10; genus JAJTFW01. The sequence continues at coordinate 8,934 of JBJXGU010000131.1, read as the reverse complement.
TCGATTCGTGGTTGTCAGTCGGAGCGGCATGTAATGGTTATATGGGAGTTTTGAAAACAGAAGATAATGGAGTAAATAACATCATTAATAACTTTTCGCCGCAGGTGTTGCAAGGTACAGATGCTTCTGCTGGAATTCCATTGACTACGCAAGATGGTTTGATTTTAAGTGCTCCAGAGCCTTTTAATGAATTAGGTTTGACAAATGATATTATCGTTTTTGATAATCAGAATGATGGTACAAATGGACCTTTGTTTTCAAGTTTTAACGGTTCTTGGGTAGCTTTGAATGGAGCTTCAGGTCCTGATACTTCGATTAACAAAGTATTAATAGCGCAAATTACAACCGACGGAACTTTCTGCTTTAAACTGAATGTTCAATTACGCTCTCTAATACCTGGTGTTGTTGAAAATTATGTGGCTGACAGCCCAACTGGAACTGAAATTGCTTTTCCAGGTTTGCAATATTGTTCAAATGTTGGTAATCCAGAGTTTGCGGTGGAAGGTCCTGCGTTTAGTTTGTATCCAAATCCAACACATGATATTTTTGGAATGTGGGTTTTTGCAAGTAGACAACCAGGAATATATAGTTATAAAATTTATTCGATGGATGGAAAACAAATGTTGAGTAAATCTTTAGGCGTCACTCAAGCTGATGTGATGGAGAAAGTGGATTTGTCAAACTATCCTTCTGGAATCTATTTTGTAGAACTTTCTGTTGATGGACATTCTTCTACCAAGAAACTAATTAAAAATTAATTGTAGCTATTAAATAGTTTTAGTTTGATTAATTCTTGAAATTATTAAGTTGATGATGAATGTATCGTATCGTTTGTTAATTGTAATAGGCTTCCTATTTTTATTTGTTAATTCTGCAAAATCACAAGGGGTGATCCGAGGAAAAATAACAGATGCAAATGGAGAAACATTAATCGGAGTTACCGTCGTTGAGAAAGCAAATCCAAGCAATGGACAAGTTACCGATTTAGATGGTAATTATTCGATAAAGATTGTAAAGAGTGAACCTGTTGTTTTGTTAATAACCTATGTTGGTTTTACTACTATTGAACAAACTTTTCAGTTAGCGAATAATGAAATTAAATTACAAAACTTTGTTTTGAAAAGCGCTGCAACTGAAGTTAAGGAAGTGGAAATTCAAGCAAAAGCAATTAAAGCTGCAGATTACTATATGGAGAATATGAAGAAGAAGTCGGCAACTACTATCGACTATGTTTCTTCAGAAACCATGCGTAAAACAGGTGATAATAATGTATCAAGTGCCATCGCACGTATCACAGGCGTTTCAACGAGTAGTACCGGTTTTATAACCGTAAGAGGTATCGGTGATCGATATGTGCGTACTACTATAAATGGAGCAACCATTCCAACATTAGATCCTTTTACAAGTAATATAAAATTGGATTTTATTCCAGCAAATTTGGTCGACAATATTATCATTACGAAAACGGCTTCTCCTGACCTTCCTGGAAATTGGGCAGGCGCCTATATTTCTGTTGAAACAAAAGATTACCCAGAGAAATTATCGATTACTGTGGAATCACAAATCGGATATAATTCACAGAGTACTTTCAAAAATGTATTAACAACAGAAGGAAGTGCTACCGATTGGATGGGTTATGATGACGGGTTCAGAGATCGTGATCATAATCATGTGCAATATAATAATAGGCCAACGCAGTATGAAGAATTATGTGCTTTAGGCTTGAAGGATTATTTTGCTGCATTAGGAGTAACAGCGAGCTGGGAACAAGGTACAGAAGCTGGAAATAATTATTTCAAATTAGGACTTATTCAATTGGGATTATTAGGGGCAGCAGAAATTAATGACCCAGTAGCTTATAATAACGCACTTTCATTATATGCTGCGAATTATGAATTGCAGGCTTTTGATAAAGTAAATGCATCTTTACCGGCGTATGGAAAATCTTTTCCTAATAATTGGATTCCGTTTAAGAAGAAAGCACCTCTTAATTTTAGTCAGAGTTTTGGTATTGGAAATCAAATTCCAGTTGGAAAGGATGATGTTATTGGATTTTTGTTTGGACTTAAATATGGAAGCTCAGTTTCTTACGATCCGTTAGCTAACGGAACTAGAATTGAAAAAAGAAATGATGAAGAGACCACATTGTATTCAGCTACTCAAAGTTTAAGTAAGGAGCAAAACGGTTGGAGCGCGTTGCTAAATTTGGCCTACAAATTTAATCCTCGACATTCTATTGGCTTACTTTTTATGCCAAATTTGAACGGAGTAAATAATACTCGTGAAATTTATCAACGCGACTTAATCGATTATCCTGGTCAAAGTTCTACAGTTTATGATCAGTATTATGAGGAACGTAAACAATTTATTTATCAAGCTAAGTCGGAACATTATTTTACAAGGTTGAAGACGAAAGTTGAACTGAATGCTTCTTATACAGATGGGAATAGTGATGTTCCGGATTTTAAAACTTGGGATGTATTAGAATTGAATGGTCAATTTTTAAGTGGGCAAGGTGGAAATAGTCGATTCTTTAGATATTTGGATGAAAATGTTCTAGACACACGAATTAAATTTGATTTTCCAATAGGTGATGTGCCAGGAATGAATCGTAAATTTATTTTTGGAGCATCAAGAGTGTATCAAGATAGGGATTTTGAACAATATTCCTATAGTTTAGGTGCAACCGACAGTAGTGGAAATATTCAAACAGGCGCATATCTTATTCCTAATAATGATTTGGTGGCTTTCTTATTGCCTTCAGAGTTTGATATAGAAAGTTATTTTTTTCAAGGGATTCCGAAGCATCGAGCAAAGAAATTTTATTTTGATGACCCCAATCCAGCTAACCACACCATCGGGAATTCTGAAGTGTTTTCGGCGTTTACCATGTTAGACTATAGTATTAATTTTCGTTGGCGAGCTTCTGTTGGTCTGCGTGTAGAAAAAGCGGATTTGTTTGCCGATGTTTATGAATACGATAAAAAGGGATATGGACCAAATGATTTTAGACGCAGATTTGAAACGGATATGTATATTGCGAATCCTGGTAATTTTAATGTCACTAAATTTTTGCCAAGTATAAATATTATTTATAAACTTCGTGAAGAAGAAAAATTAGCAATGAATTTACGTGCTAATTATAGTCGAACTACAGCATACCCTACGATCCGTGAAATAACGGAGACGAATGTTTATGATTTTGAATTAAGATCTGTTGTTTTTGGAAATTCAAATTTGAAAGAAGTAGATATTGATAATTTTGATGTGAGATGGGAATCCTTTTTTAAGAGCGGGAATTCGCTTTCTATAAGTGGATTTTATAAGGATTTTAATAATCATATTGAATTGGTTAATTCAATTGGAGGCGGGTACTCATGGCAGAATGTTGATAATTCGTATGTATTAGGAATCGAAGTGGAAGGAAAGAAAAATATTACTTCTCATTTAGAGTTTAGAGCTAATGTTGCTCTGATAAATTCCGAAACTAACTTCAATTTTAAAACTGTGGAAATTGTAAATAGTGTTCGTACTGAAGTTCCAGGTGAAATAGTAAAGAGAAAAATGTTTGGTCAGTCACCTTATGTCGCAAATGCGATATTAAGTTATAAATGGGATTTGCCGAAAATTTTGGTGACTGCTTCTTATAATATTCAAGGGAAGAAATTAGTGATCGCTAGTGATGAACTAGCTCCTGCGGTTTATGAATTACCTAGAAATGTATTGGATTTGAAGATAACTAAAGACCTTGGAAAACATTTTATAATTGCAGTTAACATCCGAGATATATTAAACGAACCTGTTACTCGAGAATATGATAATGATAGTTCTCTTGGTAAGAAAAATTACGATAGCTTTCGTTGGGGAACAAATTATAATTTAGGATTAACCTATCGACTCTAATTCGCTAGAATATGAAAACATATAATATTACTAAAATTTTAATTTGCTTCTTCCTTTTTGTGGTAGGGATGTTGTCAAGTCATGATGCCTCCTCTCAAATTACAGGATTGCATGTGGAAACTTATTACATCGCTGATGCAAATGATGCGACCGACACAACAGGGGGACGATCACTTTCTGTTGGGGAAAAAACATATCGTGTTTATGTCGAATTGATGCCAGGTTCAAGAGTGAAAAAAGTGTATGGAGATATTTATCATCCTTTAACTATAGCAAGTACATATCCCTTTTATAATAATATTGATCGACCCGCTAGTGTTTTTGGATATCAAATAAAGTCATCTTGGATTTCAGATAATCCAACGCTGGCGTTGGATAGTTGGTTAACCATTGGAATGGCTACTACCACACAGAAAGGAGTATTGAAATCTTTAGATCCCGATGGTGATGATATTGCAGGTTTGAATAATACTGGTGGAACGGCTTTGATTACTTCAGGACTTTTAGCGAATGCAGACCCTTTGATTGGAATTCCATTAACTACAGCAGATGGGTTAGTTCCAAATAATTCTGCATTAGGTCAATGGACTGATGTCGGGTTTAAAGATTTGAGTGGAAATGATACTACTGTTTTTGGACCTATCGCTATAGGAAATAATCTTACATGTAATAATTGCGTTATTCAACAAAATAATGCTATAAGCGGGCCGACCGCTGACTCCACGAAGGTCCTCATCGCTCAGTTAACTACTTTTGGCGAACTCTCATTTCAAATAAATTTAACTATTGAAGAGATTGATAGTTTAGGAAATTATTCATTGGTTAATTATGTTGCAACTGATGATACACTTTTATCAGGAGAGCAAGTAAGTCCGTTTTTGCAATACCCTCAGGCTTGTGGTTGTAGAGATACTCGGTATTTGGAATATGGTGCAAGTTATGGTTGTGATAATGTAGATTCTTGTAAAACACTTATTGTTTTTGGTTGTACAGATACCATGGCTTGTAATTATGATCCAAGCGCTAATTTTAATATAAGTACTTTATGCTGTTATCCTGGTAAATGTAATGATAGAGATATAAGTCTTGTTTGTCCCGAATTAAATGGAGGTAGATTTGCAAAATCAACAGTGAATATATTTCCTAATCCTGCCGCAGATCAGATTTCGATCGAAGTGTATTCAAAGAGTGTGGGTGAAGCATCAGTGAAATTCTTAGATGTCATGGGAAGGGTAATTCAAGATTCCTCGTTCACATTAGATAGTGAGATTACGAAGAGAAATATCGATATTTCTTTTTTAAGGGATGGGGTGTATTTTGTTTTAGTTTCTCATCATGATACATCAGAATCGAAACGTATTGTAAAAATAAAATAAGATGGAATTTATATTTTCTAGAATTAAACATTTTATGATATTGATTATGGTTATTGTAAAAGAATCCTTGCAAGCAATAGGAAATTATTATAAGTTAAGCTTGCCTTTACTCTTTATTTGTTTTTTCTCTTTTATCACATCTTGTGATGATAAGGAAGAAATGGAGATTCCTGTTGAAGTCAGTTCTATGACGGATATTGATGGCAATGTTTACAAAACAGTTAAAATCGGTAACCAATGGTGGATGGCTGAAAATTTAAATGTTACAACGTATCGTAATGGTATTCCAATGACTTCATTGATAGATGATCTAGTTTGGAACGATACTATTGCCGGATATTGCACTTATAATGGTGGTTATGGTAAGTTGTATAATGGATACGCAGTATTAGATACAAATAATATCGCACCAGCAGGCTGGCACATTCCTACTGATTTGGATTGGAAAAAATTAGAAGCGTATTTAGGAATGAGTGGAGGAGCAGCTAATAGAACAGGGTGGAGAGGTACTTCCGAAGGTGATAAATTGAAAGCTCAAGGTATAGATAAATGGTTCCGCTATGGTGAAGTTTGGGGTACGGATAATTATCAGTTTAAAGCACTAGGAGGATCTTGCAGAATTTATAATGGAAGTTTTGGAAGTCCAGGTATTAACTATACTGGATTTTGGTGGACTTCCACTGTAAATGCAAATGAATTATATTTTCGAAATTTAGACTATAAAAAATCTGGAATTTATCGCGGATATGATACCATGAAAATGGGTTGTAGTATACGTTGTGTTAAGGATTAATAAATACAGTTTTGATTAAAATAGAAGGAGCGACGTAATGTCGCTTTCTTTTTGGTGTTTTTTCAAGAATACTTTAGTTTATTTTGTGATAACTGATGTTATTCTTTGGGACCCATATTAAGTTAATGTGAACCATTTATTTTTTTCTGAAATTGGTTAACATACAAGAGAAATTTAGATAAAGATTTGATAAGTTAATGGAAATGTCCAACTGCATTTCGCGCCCTACATTTGCCTCATTCTTCAGCTGAATTAAAAACAAAAAAATCAATTAAAAAAAATGAAAAAACTTATCTTAAAAATGACTACTGCAGCAGCTATGCTTGTTGCTATGTCTACTGTGAGCAATGCTCAAAACAATTTGGGTGCCGATTGCGGTTGTCCAACGGTATCTTCAAGACCAGTAGTGAATCTTGGATTACGCGCTGATGTGAATGGTAATTTAACTGATGTGAATACAACTTTGTATTGCGATACAGTTTATACCATTGGTGCTGCAGGAAACGTAGCTCAAAAAATTTATGTTTCTAGTGGAAAGACGTTGACAGTTAATCCTGGTACAGTTATTAAAACTTATGATACCAACGTAAATTCTGCAGCTAGTTCATTGATTGTTACAAGAGGTGGTAAAATTAATGCTGCTGGTTCTCCAACTTGTGGTATTGTATTTACTTCTATTCTTGATAACATGGATGGAACACATCCAATCGGAAATCGTGGAGAATGGGGTGGTGTAGTAATTATGGGTAATGCACAAGTAAATAGAATTGCTCAAACGGGTGCTCCAACAAGCACACTTGACGGTGAAATGTTTATGGAAGGTTTACCAGTGGGAGATGCTCGTTCTATCTTTGGTGGTGGAGTTACTTATAACAACAATGACAATTCTGGTGTGTTGAAATATGTATCTATTCGTTTTGCAGGTGTTGCTGTTGCAGCAAACGTGGAGTTAAACGGATTGTCTTTAGGTGCAGTTGGAAGCGGAACTACTATCGAGAATATCGAGATTCTATCTAATGATGATGATGGTATCGAATTCTGGGGTGGTACTGTAAATGTAAAGTATGCTAATTTCATGTTCGTTAATGATGATGGTTATGATATCGATCTTAACTACGATGGAAAGATGCAATTCTTATTTGGTTTGAAAGCACCTGCTGCTCTTGCTGCTGGTGGAGAAAGTGGTTTTGAGTGGGATGGTGATGAAGGTACCTCTACATTCTATAATAACTTTTCTCAAGCAAGTACTTGTTGGAGATCTCACCCTGTAGTATACAATGCAACTATTATTGGAAATGGTTCAAATACAGGTGCAGGTGGTACAGGTACAACAACAGGAAACCCATTCGGAATTAGCTTTAAAGCGGATGCAGAAGGTGAAATTTATAATTCAATCTTCACTGGTTTCCGTGGTGGTGTGAATATGCAAAATGGAGCAGATTCATCTAAAATTAATTATGATTTAAATTTGATCAAAATCGGATGTAACCATTTCGTAGGTTGTACTTTCCCCGCTTCTGCTGGAAACGTGCAATTAACAGGTTCTGATTCTGTGAAATTCTTTACAACGGATAATAATGTAAACACAAACTCTATTGCTGGTTTTGATTATTCTTTCGCGATCACTTCTAGTGCTACAAATCCTGTAACAGATAATATCGATGTTGTTCCTTCTAGTAACTTATCTACAGTTTGTACTCCTCCTGCTGATGGATTCTTTACTCCAGCTAACTTCCGTGGTGCTTTTGAAGCTGGTAAAAAACCTTGGTTAAACAAGTGGGCTTACACTTCAATTGTAAACGTTACCCCAGGTTTAGCACCATGTCCAACTGATTTTACAGGTGACGGTGTAACTAACACTTCTGACTTCTTAATCTTCGTTGCTCAATTTAACCTTTCTTGTAATTAATATTCTTTAAATCAATAAATCATCAACTAAAAAAAATTATGAAAATTAAAAATATATTAGCAGGACTTGCTTTCTTGCTAGTAGGAACCGCTGCGAATGCTCAAAATGGATTGGAGCAAATTATCGTGGAGAAGTACTACGTATCAAATGCAGCAGATGCTGCTGCTGCCAATGCTGATTTATCAGGGGCAGGTTACACGACAGGAACATTACCAGTTGGTTCTGTAACCTTCCGTGTGTATGCAGATTTATTACCAGGTTGGGGAATTCAATCCGTATACGGAATCCCTTCTCATCCTTTGGTATTAACTACTTCAACTAATTTCTATAACCATACGAATGGTAATACTACTGGAGGAAATTTCTCAAGCAGTAGTGCTGCTATCATCGGTTCTGGAACAACTTTCTTAGATTCTTATTTGTCTTGTGGTGCTATTGCTCCTTCACGTTTCGGAGTATTGAAAGCAGAAGATGCAGTTGCAGGTGGAGCTAACTTAGCTTTTACCCCAAACACTGTTTTAGCGAATAATGATCCAAGTGCAGCTCCAGCTATTACAACTGCTGATGGTATGTATAACGTAGGTGGTTCACCAAGTTTGCTTTCTCTTACTTTGTTAGGAGATGCAGCGAGCCCAATGGTAAACATGTTTACGGATGGTTCTGTTGTTGGTAATAATTACACAAGTACAAATACTTCTTGGGGAGTATTGGGTGAGCAAGTAGGAGCATTTCCAACTGGAACAAACCGTGTGTTATTAGGTCAATTTACTTCAGATGGTGTGTTTCACTTTGAATTAAATGTTCAAATTCGTAACAATACTACTTTCGCAATTCAAAATTTTGTGTCATCAAATGCAACTGGTGCTGAAATTTTAATGGCTAGTTTAGCTGGTACATTTAACGTAGCTAACATCAACCCAACAATCAGTATCACCAATCCTTTGAATGGTGCT
>JBJXGU010000130.1:0-3213 GCA_046160245.1 Bacteroidia bacterium | reverse complement strand
ACTTCTTCCTTTGTTGATTCAACATCGATGGCTGAAATTTTTGTTCTTGGAATCAAAATTTGTCGAACCACACGATCATCAAACTCAAAAACATTTTGAATCAACTCATGTTCCGATTGCTTGATCGCTCCGCCTTCTTCCGATTCGGTCAACAACATTCGAATTTCTTCTTCTGTATGTATTTCAGAATGCTCTTTACCTTTTAATCCTAGAATATTCAATACGCCTCTCGACATTCCATTCAATGCCCAAATAAAAGGAGAGCAGATGATATAAAACGCACGTAATGGAAGTGCGATGTACATGGTAAAAGTCATGGGGCTTTTGATGGCTGCCGTCTTCGGAACTTGTTCTCCCAATACGATATGCAAAACGGTAATTAAACCGAATGCAATTACAATACTTACATGGTGTAGGCTTTCTTCATCAATGTCCATCCCAAAATAGCCTGTGAATCCACGTACCATATTCGCAACAACGGGTTCTCCAATCCAACCTAATGCTAAACTCGCTAAAGTAATTCCAAGCTGGCAGGCACTGAGATAGCCATCCATATTATTCAAAATGCCCATCGCTACCTTTGCGACCGAATTCCCTTGGTTGGCTTTAAGTTCAATTTGACTTTGTCGCACTTTCACAATTGCAAACTCAGCAGCGACAAAAAATCCGTTTAAAAGTACTAGTATGGTAGTAATTAATATATCAGCAATCATTCGATGGATTATAGATCCGCAGCAAAGATACGTTTATATTGGAATGGAGGCTTTTTCAATTGTAGAAGTAATTAACAAATAGTGGTTTATACTTATTTTAATAACATTCTAGCGTCTGTCTTATACTATTTTATCATTGTTTTTATGCCTTTGCTCATCGCGCTTCGACTTCTTTTCGAGGTTCTTATCGAGTGCATCTTGTAAATCGACTCCCGTTTGGTTGGCTAAGCAGATGAGCACAAAAAGAATATCCGCCATTTCATCTCCTAAATCGGTGTTTTCTTCGCCGGCTTTAAAACTTTGCTCTCCATATTTACGAGCCATGATGCGCGCCAATTCTCCCACTTCCTCCGTTAAAAGCGTCATGTTCGTCAGCTCATTAAAATACCGAACTCCGTATTTATTTATCCATAGGTCTACTTTTTCTTGGGCGACAGTTAAGCTCATGTTGGTTAGATGGTTTTATTGGGTAGATGAAATGTAAAGTTAGGAATAGAAAGTTTTCGAGAGTTTTATTTTTTCTCTTTGGTCCCGCAGTGCTGCGGGATTCAACCGCGATCTTTACTATCCATAAAAATAGTGACAGGTCCGTCGTTAGTTAATTCAACTTGCATATCGGCACCAAATTCACCGGTGGTAATTTTTTTTCCGAGTTCTTTTTCTAAGGATGAGATGAATTTTTCGTAAAGCGGAATGGCTTGCTCGGGTCGGGCTGCGTTTATGTAAGATGGGCGATTTCCTTTCTTGGTGTTGGCATGCAAGGTAAATTGACTAATCAGTAAAATTTCTCCATCGCGTTCAATAATATTTTTATTCATCACTCCACTTTCATCGGGGAAGATGCGAAGTTTTACAATCTTTGGGCAAAGCCACTCGATATCTTCTTCGGTATCGGCATGTTCAATTCCCAGTAAAATTAAGAAGCCTCCTTGGCAGGATCGTTTTTCATTTCCATCAATGAGTACACTTGAGTGAGTGGTGCGTTGCAGAATAACTCTCATTATGTAAAAATAGGTATTTGAGAGCTAGGCATCCTATGAAATATTGATGGGTTACGAATTACGAATCATTACGAATGTACGAATTACGAATACGCGAAAGCGCCAATACCCGAATTTGAAATTAAAGCACTAAGGAAAGAGGATTAATCATAAAAAATCTTAATCATCTTAATAAATCAGTGTTCCATCAATCATAGTCGTAACGACTTAATTTTTAGCGAAAAATATCTTCGTTACGCACCATACTTAAATAATTATAGTATCGCTCGGGATTGATTTCGCCTTTTTCTACTGCGAGTTTGATGGCGCATTTTTTTTCGTTTTCGTGGAGGCAATTGTTGAAGTGACATTGATTCATGCGCTCGCGAAATTCGACAAAGTAATGTCCAATTTCGGAAGGTTTGAAATCGATGTTTACGAATTCGCGGATGCCCGGTGTGTCGATTAAATAGGTTTGATTTCCCAAGGAATGCATCTCGGCAAAAGTAGTAGTGTGTTTTCCGGTGAGATGTTGCTTGGAGATGATTCCCGTTTTGAGTTGGAGTGTAGGTTCTAATATATTAAGCAGACTCGATTTTCCAACACCCGAATGTCCGGCGAGCAAATTGACTTTGGATTGAAATGCATTTCGGATGTCTTCCATTCCTTCGGAGGTTATGGTAGAAACTTTGATGCAAGGATAACCTAAGGGTTCATAAATGCGAATGAACTCATCTTGCACATGGGCTAAATCATCTTTAAATAAATCGCTTTTGTTAAATATTAATCCGGTCGGAATGCGAAACGATTCAGCAGCCGCAATGAAACGATCAATGAATCCGGTGGAGGTTTTGGGTAGGGCAGGGGTGACCATCAACCAAGCCATATCAATATTAGCAGCGATGATATGGGTTTGCTTGCTTAGGTTGACTGACTTGCGGATGATGTAATTTCTACGATCTTCAATTTCTAAAATGGTGCCGGTCCCATCTTCCAACATTTCAAAATGAACGAAGTCGCCCACCGCAATGGGGTTGGTAGAGCCAATATCACGAAGGCGCAGTTGCCCTCGAATACGGCAGGAAATAATTTTTCCATGCTCATCTTCAGTCAGAAACCAGCTTCCAGTCGATTTTAATACTCTTCCCTTCACGGTGCAAATATATGACAGTAGACCGCAGTACAAACCAATTGATCTATTACCTTTGCGGGCAATGTCAATACTTGTTAATTCAATCAGTAAATTATACGGAGAGCAAAAGGCACTCGATAATGTTTCTTTTGAGGTACATCCCGGACAAGTAGTCGGATTTTTGGGGCCAAATGGAGCCGGAAAATCGACCATGATGAAAATTATTTCTTGCTTTCTTCCGCAAACTTCGGGATCTGTGACCGTAAATGGTTACGATGTGGTGAGTCAATCGATGGAAGTACGGGCGATGGTGGGCTATTTGCCCGAGCATAATCCACTCTACACGGATATGTACATCAAGGAATTTTTAGAGTTTGTAGGACGAATC
>JBJXGU010000129.1:0-8543 GCA_046160245.1 Bacteroidia bacterium | reverse complement strand
CTGGAGACGCTGGTCCGGAGCACTGGGTTCTTCAGGAATAAGGCCCGCAGCATTCTGGATTTTTTTAAGGATCCCATCAATCAAAAAATGATTGAGTCATTGAGAAACCAAGGGTTACAATTTAAGCTTTCTGCTGAAGATATGCCCGTTAAGGTTTCCGATAAATTAAAAGGAATTTCCATCGTTATTTCTGGAACATTTGAAAAGCATTCACGCGATGAGTATAAGCAAATCATTGAAGAAAATGGAGGGAAAAATGCTTCAGGTGTGACTCGTAAAACGAATTTTCTTTTTGCTGGAGCGGATGCAGGTCCAAGTAAATTAGATAAAGCGAAAGAGTACGGTGTGAAAATTATTGATGAAGAAGAGTTCCTTGCTATGATTGAGCCATCTCATTAAATTAACTATTTTTGAACAATAAATTAATATGCTAACCTTTCATGAAGAAAACATTTCGCCATAAAATAGGTCGCTATCTTTTCTTAAAGGAATTTGGGAAACAAGCTACCAATCGTGGCTATGTTACATTTGAAAAGGCCAAGTCAATTGGAATTTTGTACGATTCCACCAATGAAAAGCATTTTGATTTGGTAAAGAAATACGTCAAAGAAATTCGTGAAGTGCATCATAAGGAAGTGGTAGCTTTAGGATTTTATAACCATAAGGAATTACCTCCCATGCGCTTTTCAAAATTAGGACTTGATTTCTTCACTTTAAAAGATTTAAATTGGTATCATAAGCCTATTGCATCGGTAGTTAGAAATTTTGTACAACGTGATTTTGATATCTTGATTGATTTGCATTTGCAGAACAGTATTCCATTTCGTTATATTCTAGCCAGCTCAAAAGCTAAATTTAAGATTGGAAAATATAATCGACTTTTCACCCCTTTCTATGACTTTATGATAAGTGTTTCTGACCAAACGACCTTTCAACAATTTTTAAATCAGGTAATTCATTATTTAAATTCATTGCGTCATGAGTAAATATTCTAAATTGTTAAGCGGAACAGGTGTTGCATTAGTTACTCCATTTAAGAATAATGGTCAAGTAGATTATGTTGCCTTAAAGAAACTGGTAAAGCATATCATTAAAGGGAAATGTGAGTATTTAGTTCCATTGGGCACTACAGGAGAAAGTGTAACTTTAAGCGAAGAAGAAAAGAAGGCAGTGGTTGATTGCGTAATTCAAACGAATGATGGCAAACTCCCCATAGTGATGGGACTTGGTGGAAATAATACCCAGGAGCTTTTATGGAAGTTAGAGAAAAGTAATTTTTCTGGAATCACAGCATTGCTTTCCGTTTCTCCTTATTATAACAAACCTTCGCAAATGGGAATATTAGCCCATTATACGTTGATGGCTCAAGTCTCCCCATTGCCAATCATCCTTTACAATGTTCCAGGTCGTACAGGTTCTAATATGACGGCCGAAACCACCTTAGCTTTAGCGAATAGTCAAAAGAATATTATCGGTATAAAAGAAGCCAGCGGCAATATGGATCAAATCATGGAAATTATTCGGTCCAAGCCAAAGGATTTCTTAGTGATTTCCGGGGATGATGGTATCACGATGCCTTTGATTGCGGCCGGGGCAAACGGAGTAATTTCAGTTGTAGCAAATGCATTTCCAAAAGGGTTTAGCGACATGGTTCGCCTCGCACTTCAATCTGAAAATAAAAAAGCGGCCCACTTGCATTATAAATATTTACCATTGGTGCCCTTACTTTTTGCAGAAGGAAGCCCTTCAGGTATAAAGTGTGCATTAAAAGAGATGGGTATCATGGATGAACATGTCCGGATGCCTGTGGTGAAAGTCTCCAATGGATTAGCACAAAAAATAATTTCTTTTGTGAAATCCAATAAATAATTCATTTCCATCCTCTTTTTTATTCGTGTCGATTCCGTTAAATGTCAATTTAGCGTTAAAGTTTGACGTTTTAGTTAAATCATGGTCAAATTATGCGGGCAAGAACCATCTATTTCCTTAAGTTTGAACTCCAAAACAATTTAATACATCTGTTATGAAAAAAATTCAACTCTTATTTGCTTTTCTCTTTTTTAGCTTAGCTTCTCAAGCACAATTCAATCTTAATTTATTAGGCCATCTTCCCTACCCTAATAATACATGTGCTGGTGTCTGGCATTATGTAGATACTCTTGGAAATGAGTACGCGTTAGTCGGTGTAGATGATCGTGTTGCCATTGTGGATGTGACCACTCCGGCCACACTGTCAGAAGTGTTTTCTGTTCCTGCATTGCCAGGACAAACCTCTCTTTGGAGGGAAATTAAAACATATGGCAAGTATGCATATGCTGTAAGTGAAGGTGGTGGCGGTGTTATCATTATTGATTTAAGCGCTCTACCAGGTTCAATCAATTCCAAGCATTATTATGGAGATGGTGTAATTGCTAATCAAATTACATCAGCACATACCATTGCTGTTACGGATGGTTATGCTTATGTTTTTGGTACTGGTGGTGGATTGGCGAATGGTGGAGCTGTTATTTTAGATTTAGCAGATCCATGGAATCCGACGTACGTAGGTCAATATACGTTGGAATATATTCATGATGGTTATATTCGTAATGATACCATGTGGGCCGGTGAAATTTATGCTGGACAATTTAGTGTGGTCGATGTTTCGAACAAAGCGAATCCTGTTTTATTAGCTACTCAAACCACGCCTGGCCAATTTTGTCATAATACTTGGTTAACCGATAATTCTCAATTTTTATTTACAACCGATGAAATTAATGGACAACCTCTAGGTTCATTTGATGTTACCGATTTGTCAAATATAAAATTAGTCGACACTTATTTAACAGACAGTATGCCGAATGAAGAAGTGCATAATGTAAGAGTACTAAACGATTTTTTAATAAATCCTTCTTATGGAAGTCAACTTACCATTTGTGATGGCGCTCGACCTAATAATATTGTTGAAATAGCAAGTTACCCCACAGGTTCATTTCTTTGTTGGGATGCATCGCCCTATTTGCCAAGCGGAAGAATAATAGTGGCGGATGTTGATGGAGGTGTTTATGTCTTTGAACCAAATTACCAAAGAGCATGTTATTTAGAGGGGATGGTAACCGATAGTATTACAAATCTTCCGTTGAATAATGTAACTGTTTTAATTAACCCATCTCCCAAAAGTACTACCACTAATTTGGTTGGAGAATACAAAACCGGAATCGTAACAGCAGGTACATATGATATTGAATTTAAAAAGCCTGGCTATGTTACAAAAACATTTACAGGAGTAAGTTTAGTAAATGGGCAATTAACCACGATTAATACGTTGATGTCGCCATTTGTAATACTAGGAAGCGTGATTAACACGACCACTTCAGTGGGTGTAGCTGGAGCTACCATATATGCAACCGATGGTACTAATACAGCAACCGCCATTGCAGATGCATCGGGTAATTTCACATTTAGTAATTTATCATCAGGAAACATTGATATTACAGCTACGCACTGGGGTTATGTTACTTTTTGTCAAACGGTTTTTGTAGATGGATCCACTCCACTCGTTCTTTCACTTCAAGAAGGTTATTATGATGATTTTGTTACCGACTTAGGATGGACGATCAACTCTACGGCTACTAATGGTGTTTTTGAGCGTGGTGATCCTGTGGGAACTGTTTTTGGTCCTTTGGCATTAAATCCTGAATTTGATGTGAACACAGATTGCGGAGATTTTGCATACGTTACTGGTTTAGCAGGAGGCTCTGCCAGTGCGAATAATTTAGATAATGGTTTTACTGAAATTACTTCACCCGTTTTTGATTTAACAAATTACGTGGATCCTTATATCAATTATGCCAGATGGTTTTCAAGTCCTTCTAATGTTCCTGTTGCTAATAGAGATACATTATTTATTCGTTTATCAAATGGCGTTAATACGGTAACGTTAGAAGCCGTATCGCATGCCACTCCAGGAATTGGTACATGGGTGAATCAATTTATTAAAGTTTCCAGTTTCATGACACCTGGTGCGAATATGCAACTTAAAGTATTTATTGAAGACAAACCAAATTCAGGAAACTTCTTGGAAGCGGGCTTTGATGCGTTCTCGGTTACAGAAGGATTTACTGGAATAAATGAAAACTCGACTTTAGAAGCATTTTCCATTTATCCAAATCCTGGAAATGGAAGTTTTCAATTAAACCTGAATGGAACTTCGAAAGGGGAATCCATGTATTTAACTATTTATGATGCCATGGGCCGATTAATTAGTACCGAAGAAATTGTTCAAAATGAAGGACATTTTTATGGTTCTAAGATTCGAGTACCAGGTCTTTACATCATTGGTTTATACAAAGATGGAGCATTGGTAAGCACTAAAAAGCTGATTAAGTCGAATTAAAATAATAGAAGATCAAAGCCGGACTTATTCCATTTTGGAGCAAGTCCGGTTTTTTTTTACTCAAATATTCGTCCGTCAAAATATGGGTTTATTGCTTCATATTGTACCTTTGGGCATGCTTAATAATGTTGTGCGGATCTTTCTCCTTTCCATGTTGCTTCTCTTGTTGCTTCCCTTTTCACCGATGTTAGCTCAATTGAACAGCAGTAAAGTAGTTCCACAAATTTCTGATCGTTTCGAATACCCTTTCTATAAAGAATCATTTGATTCAGTAGCTAAAGGTTGGCCGTTTCTCTCCAATTCCGAAAACTTATTATTGATACAAGAAGGGGAATACATCATCCAACGAAAATCTAAACTTTCTCCATTTGCAGTGATGGGTGAGTTTGAACAAGAGTTGTCAACTTACCGATTAATTACCTCTTTGAAATTGGTGAAGTCGGCTAGTACCGATGGAAGTATAGGACTCATTTTTATGGCTCAACCTGCAGGTAAAGGCGGATTCGTTTTTGAGATCAATCAATTTCAACAATATCGATTACGTCAAATTACAGTGACCGGATACGCTTATCTAACCGGAGTGGCGAAAGATGGTGGATGGGTAAAATCAAGTGTTTTAAAGGAAAATAATTTGGCCAACTTGCTTGAGTTAAGAACAAAAGATAAGAAGTATGATTTATACTTGAACAATACATTGATATTAACTTTTTCGGAATTAGCCTATAAATCGGGTGGCATTGGTTTTATTATTGGTCCGGGTACATTGGGTAAAGTAGATTTCATGTATTTATTTAGCAATGAAAAAGTAGAAGGATTGTCTCGTGAAGATGTTGCTGAATCCACCAGTGAAGGCGACGTAATTGCTCTCGCCGAATCCATCATCGAATTAAAAACGAAACTAAATAAGTTAGAGGCAGAAAATGAAGAATTGACATCGAGGATTGCTTCTTTTAAAGGTAGCGAAAAAGAGCAGGAAAAAGAAAAAGCAGCGTATGAGGCAAAATTTTCTTCTATGGATAAACAAGTCGCAATGAAGCAAAAAAGTATTGATTCATTACTTCAAATCAATCAGGAATTAACGAAGTATAAAGATATTGTGAAAGCCAATAGTGGAGAAGATTTAGTCATTACATTGTCGAAAAAATTAAAGGCAGAAAAATTGCGTGCTGACGATTTCGCTTTAGAAAACGAAGCGTTGAGAGATTCCATTATTAATTTAAAGAAAATAACTAAGTCGGCGCCCGCTGAGAAGTCACCAAAGAAACCGATTGAGAAATCGTCCGATCCAGAGGATAAAGTTTTCGTTTTGCCTAAGGAAAATTAAATTTCAATTTAATTCATTACGTTACTATACTGCTCGATTTATGTCAAATCCAACTGAACAAAAGAAAATCACTACCCATACATTGTTAGAAATGAAGCGGGCACATGAGCCCATCTCCATGATTACGGCGTATGATTTTAGTATGGCAAAAATTGTTGATGCTGCCGGTATCGATGTGATTCTTGTGGGTGATTCAGCAAGTAATGTCATGGCAGGACACGAAACTACTTTGCCCATTACATTGGATCAGATGATTTATCATGCGGCTTCAGTACTCAGAGCGGTAAAGCGCTCTTTAGTGGTAGTAGACCTTCCCTTTGGCTCTTATCAAGGCAATTCGAAAGAAGCATTGAACTCAGCAATCAAAATCATGAAAGAAACAGGTGCGCATGCTGTAAAATTAGAAGGCGGACTTGAAGTGAAGGAAGCAATTGCACGAATTTTATCGGCAGGTGTTCCGGTGATGGGCCACTTAGGATTGACACCACAATCGATTTATAAATTTGGAACGTATGTAGTGAGAGCAAAAGAAGAAGCCGAAGCACAGCGATTACGAGAAGATGCACACTTGCTAGAAGAATTAGGTTGCTTCAGTATCGTTTTAGAAAAGATTCCAGCTCAGTTAGCCACGGAAGTTTCGAGCGGCTTAAAAATTCCGACTATTGGCATCGGCGCTGGTAACGGCTGCGACGGACAAGTGCTCGTTCTACACGATATGTTAGGCATCAACAAAGATTTTAATCCTCGTTTTTTAAGACGATACATGAATTTGTTTGATGATATTCAAGACGCTACCAAACGCTACATTGCTGATGTGAAGTCGAAAGATTTTCCAAATGAACAAGAGCAATATTAATGGAGATGTTGGAGTGCAAGATTTAGAAATTTTATACGAAGACAATCACATCATTGCCGTCAATAAAAAGACGGGTGATATTGTGCAAGGCGACAAAACGGGGGATGAACCTTTAAGTGAAAAAGTAAAAGTCTACGTAAAAGAAAAATACAACAAACCCGGAGATGTTTTTTTAGGAGTCATCCATCGCATTGATCGTCCAGTAAGTGGTGTGGTTTTATTTGCACGTACCAGCAAAGCATTGGAACGAATGAACAAACTTTTTCGAGACAAGGAAATCAAAAAAACCTATTGGGCAGTCGTTAAAAATTTACCTCCGCAAAACGAGGATACCCTCATTCGTTATCTCATCAAAAATGAGAAAATGAACAAAAGTTTTGCATCCATGCAACCCAAGGCAGGCGCATTAGAAAGCAGTTTAACCTACACCCTACTCGCTTCGTCCGATACCTATCATTTATTAAACATCGATCCGCAAACAGGCCGCCATCACCAAATTCGAGTGATGTTAGCGGACATTGGTTGTCCCATCAAAGGCGATTTAAAGTATGGATTCAACCGTAGCAATCCAGATGGAAGCATCCATCTTCACGCCCGTGCCATACAATTCACACATCCAGTTTCCGGTGAATCCATAAAAATTACCGCCCCCGCCCCCGTTTCCGATCCCGTTTGGAAATATTTTAATGAGGTTTGTGGGCCCTCCGCCGCTTACCGCGTGCGCTAAAGCTTTAGCGGTGGCGCAAGCTTCGGAGGGCGAAGGTGGAGTCGGTGGGATTACAAAAATGTGAACTTATCTAACTTAAAAAGTGGATCAATGCAAAACCTGCCTTGCAGGTTACGATTTTATTAAACCAATCTTTTATATGTAAATGCTTTTCCTGAACCCGATTTCAAATATTTCTCGAAATGGTAAGCCTTGTATTTTTCACTAAATACAATATACGTTATTAATTGAAATGGCAATCTAGGAGCCGTATAAGAAACTTGACCGGAATTATGCCTTTTTAATCTTTCTTCAAGATTACTGGTACAACCTGTATAATAGGTGCCATCATTACATAATAGTAAATAAACTGTGTACATAAAAGTATTTTTAGATATATTAAACAATATTGAACTCGCACTTCTTCTACATTAAAGTTTCTTAGAGTGAAGCTCCTTACCGCTAACCGCGTGCTTTAAATCTAAAGCGGTGGCGCAAGCTTCAGGTAATTTTAAATTGAAGTGGACTGTGTCCACCTTGGCTCATTGTAGCTTTAGCGAAAATAGGCGAAGCCCGATGAAGCTTTAGCAAGAGAGGGCGCGAAGCCCTCCGCCGCTAACCGCGTGCGCTAAAGCTATAGCGGTGGCGCAAGCTTCGGATAATTAAAATTATAGTGGACTGTGTCCACCTTGGCCCATTGTAGCTTTAGCGAAAATAGGCGAAGCTCGATGAAGGTTTAGCGAAAGAGAGCGAAGCTCTCCGCCGCTAACCGCGTGCGCTAAAGCTATAGCGGTGGCGCAAGCTTCGGAGAGCGAAGGTGGAGTCGGTGGGATTTGAACCCACGTCCAGCTAGGGAATCAACAAGCTTTCTACATGCTTAGTTTCTGCTTGGATTGTCGGGAAAACCTTAGGTGAGAACCAAACCAATGTTTTCCTTAGTTTCTTTATCTTATCGTACCGCCGAAACTTCGGTGCGACCAGCCTGCCATTGTGATGCCCTGATCCTCCGCCCGGCAGGCGGGAGGCAGTGGTAGAGCAGCTCGTCTCGGCTCCTAGAGCCGTAGATGAAGTTAATTCCTATTAGGAATTAAGCAGCAAGCGCATAATTGTTTTCGCCAGTTAAAGCGAATGGAACTTGTGTTTTAAGGGATAAATTCCAACTCCCTGCATGCTTACCTGCGTATTACTCCTCCTGTCGATTCCTGTCGACCCCATATTTTCAAAGAACACTGCAAAGATAAGGCTTCAATTCAGAATTATGAATGAAGAATTCAGAATTTAG
>JBJXGU010000128.1:0-3705 GCA_046160245.1 Bacteroidia bacterium | reverse complement strand
TGGTTGACGTCCATTCCTTGTAAAAATCGGGAGGTGGAAATCCACTGATGGCTCTTAACGGCGCACCCCATAATCCCGGGATAAGATAGACCGTGAACGACAATGTAATTATTGCAACAATTAATCGACCCGTTCCTAAATGATGCATATCACTATCATGCGAAAATTTTAGTTTTCCTAAAAGGTATAAACCCATCAACCCAAAAATAACAATCCATATAGCGATGAAAACTTCACGCTTTAACAATCCCCAGTGGTATGCTAAATCAACATTGGATAAAAATTTCATCGCCAATGCCAACTCTAAAAATCCCAATACTACTTTCACAGAATTCAACCAGCCACCCGATTTAGGAAGTGTATTTAACCAACCTGGGAATGCAGCGAACAATCCGAACGGTAATGCTAATGCTAATGCAAACCCGGTCATGCCCATGATGGGTCCGAGGTAAGAAGAGCCTCGCGCAGCTTCCACTAACAAGGTGCCGATGATAGGTCCAGTACAGGAGAATGAAACTAAACTTAATGTAAACGCCATAAAGAAAATACCAACCAATCCGCCTTTATCAGAAGCTTGATCTGCTTTATTCACCCACGACGATGGCAAGGTAATTTCGAACGCGCCAAAAAACGACAATGCAAAAATGAAAAAGATAACAAAGAATAACATATTAAAAAACACATTACTCGCCATCGCATTCAATGCATCAGAACCCAGCGTTACGGTTACCAAAAATCCTAGGATCACATAAATTAAAATAATTGAAGTTGAATAAATAATTGCATTGGCAATTCCCTTTTGTCGTGTTGGACTTCGTTTCGTGAAAAAACTAACCGTAAGTGGAATCATCGGAAATACACAAGGAGTTAATAATGCTAACAATCCACCCAGCATTCCCGCAAGGAAAATTCCCCAGTACGATTTGTCTTCTTCCGCAACAATTCCATCACCACAACCGGCTTCCAAATGAGAAGCGTCGCCACTGGGCTCTGGAATTCGACCATTCGAAACATTTTGATCTACAGGAATTGTGGTTACTACTTCTTGAGTAGTTGAATCAACAGAAGAACTCTCAACCACAGCAACATCAGGAGTCACTACTTCAACTGTATTTCCTTTGATGGAAAGAGAAAAAGAAGTGTCTGAATAAACACATCCCTTATCGTCACAAATTTGGTATTCGATAGCCCCTTCAACTTTGAAACTATTTTGATTATTGAGTTTTATTTTCTGTGTGAAAATCGGATTCTTATCAAAAGACCAAACATCCACTTCAAAAATATCATCAAACTCAATATGGGGTTTACCTTCGGAAGTTTTACCAACGAGTGAATAATTTTTACTTTTTTCAAAATTAATTACGGTGGGGGTGGGTCCGCCCGGAGGAGTATTTTGCGAATAGATATGATACCCTTTAGCAATAGTTGCTTTAAAAGTTATGATCGCCTCGCCCTCTTTTTGATCAATAGAAAAATTCCATCTAACATTATTCTGAATTTGTGCATCGACCGATAAAAAAGAAATGAGAAATAAGAGGAAGGCAAGCGGAGAATATAATTTAATACTTTTCATACAGTTGAATAAATCGATAGGAGTTTCAAAGATAAGGAAAGGAGTTAAACGGAAAAGATCGTTTTTATTGCCTTAAAAGGTTCATTTTGAATTGTCTTTAATATAGAAATAGGAGACTTTACCCTCCACATCATCAAATGTAACGGGGTCTTTATCCCAAAATATGTAGAAATAACTAATTAGTGCAAAGTCACCAGAACATCCGCCGGTATGCATAAAAAGTGCCCCCATCCAAATAAAATATTGAGAAGCAGGAGCTAAAAAAATGACAAGAATTAACAATGAATTGATAACCACAAATGGAGCCAAAGCAATATACAAGAAGGGCTTCTTATAGGTAACAAACTTATCAGCCATTGCATAAAAAACCAATTTTTTCCATTCCGCTTTATAACTCACCTTCAGTGCACCCGCTCTTCGATACATAAACCCATGTATTAATTCATGAATGGGAACTAATAAAAAAAAGAGCGCGATGCCTAGCGAGAACTCTGAAAGATGATCCATAAAAGCACCTGATTTAATTAAACTATATACCGATATCACAAGTAAAGAAATTGAAAAAACACCATAGAATAACATCACTGGATTTCGCTTAAAAAAATAAGGCTTAATGAAATCACCTATTTCGCTATGGGTTAGGATAGATTGAAGGGTATAGCCTTTAGACTCTAGTTGTTGTTGCTGTAAAGAATGGTTCATATTTTGGATTAACAATCTTGGAATTTAATAGTTTCAATTTAAAAAATGATCCTATCTAAAAAACAAAAATAACTCATTTATTATATACCTTCGTTCAACTAAAATTGTATGAAATGGATGCTCAAGACCTACGTTACCCCATCGGAAAATACTACCCTCCAGCCGAAATTACTAAGCAAGTAATGGACGAGTGGATGGCCATCATTGCAGCGTTACCCACACAATTGGAATTGGCTGTGAAAAACCTCAACGATGATCAACTCGATTGCCCCTATAGAGAAGGAGGTTGGTCGGTGCGACAGGTTGTACATCATTTAGCGGATAGCCATATAAATGCTTACATCCGTTTTAAGTTGGCACTTACAGAAGACAGTCCAACCATTAAACCATACAAAGAAGAGCTTTGGGCGGAACTTGCTGATTCAAAGTTTGGAACTTTAGAAGATTCGATGGCAATTTTAAAAGCACTACATAGTCGATGGAGTCATGTCCTTCAAAATATTTCCACGGAGGAATGGAGCCGAACTTTTGCACATCCTCAATACAATCGCACTACGACCTTGCAATTCAACCTTGGCTTATATGCATGGCATTGTCAACATCACACGGCGCATATTATGCACTTGCGAAAACTTAAAGGATGGTAGTTGCGTTGATGTTGCTTATTTGAGGAACAATGTTTTTTACTTCGGATGTTGTAGGATGCTCGATACTTGACACTCGATGCTCGATGCTCGATGCTCGATACTCGATACTCGATACTCGATACTCGATGCTCGATGCTGGTCGCGAAGCCTCGCGACTGGATGCTGGATTGCAAATTATAAGTTTCAAGATACAAGTTGTTAGCTAACCCAGAATGGGTGACATTATTATAACGAAATGCATCATTCAATCATTAACCCAGAATGGGTGACATTATGGATTTATAATACAAACGAAAATTTATTTGTTGATTTAAGATTCTATTACCTTCCAAATCTTCGATTACAATTATACCTTCTTATTTCACCCTTTCAGGGTTTCTATCTGATGATTCTTGACTTTTCTATAATAATTTCATCCCTACGGGATTATAGAGCGATTCAATTAATTTCATTCTTCTGGATTAAGAGCAGGTTTAATTAATTTCATCCTTCGGGATTATAGAGCGATTCAATTAATTTCATCCTTCGGGATTAAGAGCAGGTTTAATTAATTTCATCCTTCGGGATTATAGAGCGATTCAATTAATTTCATCCTTCGGGATTAAAAGCAGATTTAATTAATTTCATTACTTAGGGATTATTCATGCGCACATTTCTTACTCATACCGCAATCGATGAATCAAATAGATTAACGCAGCGAAGAGGAAGAAAGCAAATGCCTGGTGCAACACACCCAAAACAATGGGAACACTGAATAAAAGTGTTACTATTCCCAATAAAACT
>JBJXGU010000127.1:0-3176 GCA_046160245.1 Bacteroidia bacterium | reverse complement strand
CGGCTGAGCATAAAGAGTAGGGTTAGGTTGACTATTTTTTTGAATCCTTGATGGCGAAAGCTGTCAAGGATTTTTTTTGTCCTTTATTGCAATTGCAAATACATGGTACTTTGTGCATGGCAATTTCAGAGATACAACAATGGGTTAATGATGATGAAAGGGAGTATGAAGCAGGAAGATTATTGTTTGAACGCTTTGGAAATAATAAGTATTTAAAGAAACTTTTTGCTGGTGGTAAGGACGATTATAACTCGATTCGATTACTGAGTGAGTTGAAGGAAATACTGCGATTGACTCCACATGTGATGGAGCAGGAAGCTCCGAAGAAGGAAACACCACCATCAACACCAACGCCTGCAGCTTCTGAAAATCCGCTTTCTTCTGATGATGATTATCGAATTTTTGCTGAAAAGAAAGTTCCGGACATCGATGTCAAAAAACTTCCGGAGGATCTTCAAATTTTAGTAGGTGAGAAAGGATCACTTATTCGCCAGGTAAGTTCACTGCATGCAAAACTCGAATTGCTTCCAACGGATTTGGACCGTATGAAAGCTGCAGATAAAATTGTGAACGGGTTTTCTCGCATTGATGAGATTTGGCGAGAGCTGGATTATTTTCAAACCTATGGTATTCGTCGCCCAAAAGATGGGATCGATCTGAATACTCTTAGTACGGTTAAATTAATCAAGCGAAGAAACACTACCAGGACATATTTAAGCAAACTAAAAGGCAAAGAGAGTACTGATGCATGGATTCGGTATTCTGATGAACTGGAAACGCTCAATCGAATTATTAAGCGTAGGGAGGATGATGAGGAATAATCCACTGTTTCGGGTGTCGAGCCTTGTCCAGGAAGAACGTGATACATTCGAAACATCCGTTGTTAGCGATGATAGTGATCAGGATTTTTTATTATGCAAAGGATCTCTGAAGATACAAGAGCTATTTCCATCGCTGAAGAATAACACCACGCTCCATTATGTCACCAATGGTGAATGGAGTACGCATGAGCTCATTATTCATTTGCTTGGACTGATTGGTCCAGCCGATTTGTATTTCACCACATGGAGCTTAAAAGAGTATCCTGTTCGATTGTTTTTGGATGCAATGGAAAGCGGAAGAATTAAAAAGCTTTATGCACTATTGGACACACGTGTTAAGGTTCGAAATCCGGATGTGTTGATGCTTGCAAAACAAAATTTCTCCATGATTCGTCAGTATGATTGTCATGCTAAGGTTACTGTCCTGGTCGCTGATGATTGGACGGTAAGCATAGTAGGGAGTGCCAATATGACGAATAATCCACGGCTAGAAGCCGGTTTAATTTCAACACTTCCTGCAGTAGGAAATTTTCATAGTGCATGGATTTTGGATTTAATTAATAAATCTCATCCGCTCGATTAGTTATGGAATTTACCGAGGAAGAATTAAAAGAGGTTGAGGAAATGGCTGCATTGTTTTTTTCTCCGGAATCGATTGCAAAAGTCATTGGTATCAGTGACCAGGACATTATTAATTGCTTGGCAATTCCAAGTCACGAAATCAGTATTGCTTTTGCACGTGGATCTCTCCGGACTGAAGTAGAACTTCGTAAATCAATTTTGAAGCTCGCAAAGCAAGGTAGTTCGCCTGCACAAACGTTGGGTATGAAACTCAGAGATGAATTGAATTCTAACCTGGTTAGTTTAAAATTAAAATGAGTCACGCTGTAAGTACTATTTCGAAGATTAGAAGTTACTACCTTAATGAGAATGTGATTTTGAATGAGGATGAAAAGAACATGCTTGCTCGATGGGAGGAAGCATTCACTTTCATGCGCGACACGAAGAGCATTGCCGAGACAGTGATCATGCTTCAGCGTCGATTCCCTGAGTATAGTAAACGTGTACTTTATAAGGATGTAAATTCTGCCCTGGCACTGTTTGGTGATGTCATCCAGTACAACAAAGAAGCGATGCGAAACATGACGAATGATTTCGCTATTGATTATTTGAATCGTTGTAAAAAAAATAACGATCGCAATAATGAAAAAGCAGCGTTGGCATTGCTTGTAAAAATAAATAAGCTTGATAAGGACGAAGAAGAGCAAATTGATCCATCTCTTCTTAATGTCGAGCCACCAATAATTGAAGTTCCAGATCATGTAGCAAACATGATTGCAGCTCTTGCATCCAATGGAGCTGTTAACCTGATGCAATTAAGAACAACAGCAGTACATAAATTAAATGAGAGAGCCGATCAAGTTCAACCTTCCGCAGCTAATCCTAGCGACAGCTCCACAGAAGGAGAAGTACATTGAAGGCGGTCGTGGATTAGGTAAGTCCACTTCTCTCGCTTTTGAAATGCACGAGGTAATTACTGACATGCCTCGAAGCAATAATTTTATTGTTGGTGAAACCTATCAACAAATTTTAACCAGGACACTTCCAAGTACAATAGCCGGACTCGAGCGGTTGGGGTTGATTAAGGACCGTCACTATTTTGTAGGTCGTCGTGCTCCTAAAAAATTAGGTTGGAAAGAACCATATCAACCGCCACTTGATTATTCGAAGGCAATTCATTTTTTTTCTGGTGCAGTATATAATTTAATTTCTCAGGATCGATCCGGTACCGGTCGTGGATTAAATACAGATTCAGGAATTGGTGATGAGGTGAATTTACTTGATCTTGAAAAGTTGAACATCGATGTCCTGGCCACGATGCGTGGATCGGATCCACGATTAAAAAGTAAACGTAAGTTTATGAATACTGTTTTCGTTGGTACAACACCGTTAACACAGGTTGGTAAATGGCTCTACAAAAAAGAAATTGAAGCTCAGGAAAACCCTAGTGGTCTTCTTTATTTACGGGCTTCAAGCTTTGAAAATTATGATGTATTAGGAGAACCCTGGTTTAAGTTAATGAAAAGAACGATGCCCGATTATCTCTATAGCGCAGAGATCCTGAATGAGCGACCACAACGTATTCTTGATGGCTTTTATCCACAGCTAAGTGAGGATCATTTTTATACAAATTTTAATTACGATTACTATGACTCATTGAAGCAACATGTAGTAGTAGAATCTATCAACTCTAAAGGCGATGCAGATTGCAACCCATACGAACCACTAGAGATTAGTGTTGACTGGGGGTCATCTATAAATTGCATGTGTGTGTGTCAACAGAAGGGGGATGAG
>JBJXGU010000126.1:0-2956 GCA_046160245.1 Bacteroidia bacterium | reverse complement strand
AATTTGAATCAGATGCTAATCCACATGCATTATTATGTTTGATGACCGCCACGCTGGGTTCCGAAAAATCTCTGATCAAGGCGATCGCTGCATCAACATCCAATAAATTATTGTAACTAAGCTCTTTGCCATGAAGTTGAATGAACACTTCGTTCATGTTTCCGTGGAACATCGCTTTTTGATGTGGATTTTCTCCATATCGAAGTGCGCGACTTTCCCAATTTTTAGGCATTTGAATCTGATCATCCTTCAATTTCCCATGTGTAAACCAGGAATTAATAGCACCATCGTAATGACTACTAACGCCAAATGCTTTCTGAGCTTGCTTTCTTCTGATCTCAAAACATGTTTTACCATTATGATTTTCAATTACATCGATTAATAAGGAATAGTCTTTTACAGATGGAATGATTAAGACGTCATTGAAATTTTTGGCAGCACCTCTTATTAAACTGATTCCTCCAATGTCAATTTTTTCGATAATCACTTCTGCCGATCCACCTGCTTTCACAGTTTCTTCAAAAGGATAAAGGTCAACAACTACTAAATCGATAAAGGGAAGTTGATGCTTTTTCATTTCCTCTTGATGGACTTGATCGTTTCTTTTAGCCAAAATTCCTCCAAAAACACCAGGATGTAAAGTCTTCACTCTTCCTCCAAGGATAGAAGGGTAGCCCGTAATATCTTCCACCGGAATGACTGGAATTCCTCTTTCTTTAATAAAATCAAAAGTTCCACCTGTTGCATATAAAGTAACACCTAAGCGATGTAAACCATCCACAATTTTATCGAGTCCATCTTTATGATATACAGAGAGTAAGGCAGAGCGTAATTGAATTTCCATGGTTGGGGTGAATAAATGAGGGTGCAAAAGTAGGGTTTAGAGTTTTAGTTAACTTGAATTGTTGAGAAGATCCTTCTGAAAGTTGAAATTATTTATTCTTATTGAAGCTATAAGGATCAGTTGATTTCTTGATTTCAATCATTTTATTCCATTTTATGTTCCGGTAGTTTCGCATCAATCAAATAAACGATTATGCCAATCTACCAACAAGTTGGAATTATTCCACCCAAACGCCACACCGTATTTCGCCAACCAAACGGAAATTTATATCACGAAGAACTTTTTGGAACAGAAGGTTTTTCGGGAATGTCGTCACTAGTGTATCATTTGTATCCACCCACGATGGTGAAGGAAAGAGGGGAGCCCTATTCGGTGCGACCGAAAATTGCGATTGAAGATAATTTGCAAGCTCGTTCGTATTTAGGATTTAATCTGAAAGCGAAAGATGATTATTTGGAAAGTCGAGTAGTACTTTTTGTAAATGATGATCTTACTATCGGTCTCGCAGCTCCGAAAAAAAGTATGACAGATTATTTTTATAAGAACGGCGATGCCGATGAATTAATTTTTGTGCATCGGGGTTCAGGAACATTAACAACGATGTATGGCTCTATCGATTTTGCATACGGCGATTATTTAGTAATTCCTCGCGGAACAATATATCAAATGCGGTTTGATTCAGAAGACAATCGATTGCAAATTACCGAATCGTTTAGCCCCATTGAAACGCCGCCTCGTTATCGAAATCAATACGGACAGTTCATGGAAAACTCTCCGTTTTGTGAGCGTGATTTTCGACTGCCAATAAATTTGGAGACACATGATGAGCAAGGTGATTTCTTAATAAAGATAAAAAAGCGCGGATTGATTTATCCTTATACTTATCACAATCATCCATTCGATGTGGTAGGATTTGATGGATGTTCCTATCCTTATGCGATGTCGATTTTTAATTTTGAACCCATCACTGGGCGCATACATATGCCACCGCCCATCCATCAACATTTTCAGGGACGGAATTTTGTAATTTGTTCTTTCGTTCCTCGAATGTACGATTACCATCCGCAAGCAATTCCGGCTCCTTACCATCACAGTAATATTGATAGCGATGAATTATTGTATTATGTAGATGGTGATTTTATGAGTAGAAACGACATCCATCAAGGACAATTCACCTTACATCCTGGTGGAATTCCACATGGTCCGCACCCTGGTGCCATTGAGCGAAGCATTGGCAAGAAAGAGACCAATGAATTGGCAATAATGATTGATCCATTTAATCCCGTTAAAATCACCGAAGCAGCATTGCAATTGGAAGTTGAAGACTATTACCACAGTTGGATGGATCATAACGTGGAGGCCTAGCCGAAAATAGAAGTATAGATTAAAATTAATTTAAAATCATTAATCATTGAATTCAATCAAAAGTAAAATGGATAATCTCACACAAGTAAAAAACTATACGTATACCGGAGAGAAGATTTTTGATAAAGCGCAAGATTTTCTTCCCATCAACGGAACCGACTATGTTGAACTGTACGTAGGCAACGCCAAGCAAGCCGCTCATTTCTACAAGACCGCTTTGGGTTTTCAAGATTTAGCCTATGCAGGTTTAGAAACTGGAGTTCGCGATCGCACCTCTTATGTATTGCAACAAGGAAAAATTCGCATTGTATTAACTTCTCCATTTGATCCTGAATCCGACATTGCTCATCATATTCGTTTGCATGGCGACGGAGTAAAGGTCATCGCGTTGTGGGTAGATGATGCCTACGATGCGTATAATCAAACGATAAAAAGAGGAGCAAAATCGTACTTAAAACCCGAGACCATCAAGGACCATCATGGAGAAATTCGTCGATCAGGAATTCATACTTATGGTGATACCGTCCATCTTTTTATAGAGCGAAAAAACTACAAAGGCGATTTTCTTCCTGGTTATGAAAAATGGGATAGTGGTTACCATCCCACTTCAGTCGGACTTAAATACATTGATCACATGGTGGGCAATGTGAATTTGGGAGCCATGAATGAGTGGGCGAAGTTTTATGCTGAAGTGATGGGTTTTGCGAACCTCATTACGTTTGATGATAAAGACATCAGCACCGATTA
>JBJXGU010000125.1:0-3389 GCA_046160245.1 Bacteroidia bacterium | reverse complement strand
GTTGTTTATTATAGAACTCAGTAAAATAATCCTTATATAGTGTAACTGTTCTAAGTTTGTCCATACTAGTACGACGCAAAAGTAAACTAAGTTGTCCGATTGTACAACATTATTTTATAACATATTGAAAATGAACTTTTAAAATTGATCTGTTTGTCAATGATTATATAAGTCAAAATCGTTTTTTAGCCAGGATTGCAGATACAGATTCATTTTATTTCACAAATTTCTTAGCCAATATTTCATCTCCCGAAATCCATCGAACCAAATAAACACCCGAAGCAAATCCTTCCACATTAATACTCGTTTTAATTGCGCTTTTAGATTCTATCAACAACTGTCCATTGATATTATAAAGTTGAAATATTGAATTTTTAGCATTTAAATTATTCACCTCCACATTCAGTATTCCACTAAATGAATTATAGAAAATCAACAATTCACTTTTCTCTGGTTGCATTTCCTCCACACCTACAGAGAACGGACATACTTTACTGATCCAAACATCACCTCCACCATTATTATTGAAAGTTCGATATCCTCCTGTATCGGAGTTGGTATAATTGATACTTGTGTAACATCCCTGAACATCCGAAATAACTTGGCCATATTCGTCATGTCCAGTTGTAAAAAAAGTTTTATCCAGAATTTTATTGCCGGAAGTATCACAAAGCACCATCCATGTTTGTTCTGCTCCTAAATTCAATTCTGTTTTATCGCCGCTCAAGGTTGAATATGATGTTCCGCTTAATAAAATTTCGTTTTGTCGAGAGATCATTACCCTTGCTAATTCATCTTCTAAATCTCCGCCGAAGGTTCTGTCCCAAACTATATTTCCTAGGGTAGAAATTCGAATTGCCCAAAAATCGTCTTGACCACGGTTAGCTTCCGATTTATTTCCGCTGATCCCTGAAAAAGAAAATCCACCAATGACATATCCATTATTGAGTCCGGGCATTGAGCAAACAGAAAAAGCATAATCGTCACCTTGTCCACCGATGGTTTTATCCCAAATTTTACGACCTACACTATCTACTTTCAGCACCCAATAATCATATAATCCTTGGGAAGGTTGACTCTTGGTAAAAGAAATGGGAGAATTGCTATATCCTGCCATAATAACACCATTATCTGATGTTGGTGTCATCCCAAAACAATTGTCACCTAATAATCCGCCCAACGATTTTTCCAAGATGAAATTACCCATTGTATCGAGCTTCACCCACCAGAAATCAAAGTCGCCGAAGGGAGCACTGGTTTTATCGGCACCAATGGAACTTAGGGTCCAGCCGCCCAAAACTAGATGATGATCGGATGTGTAGGCCATGCACGTAAGTTCATCATTACTGAGTCCACCCACGGTCCGATCCCAGATCACATTCCCTAGCAAATCGGTTTTTACAATCCAAAAATCATCTCCTCCTCTTACAGTATCCGTTTTCTCGCCGCTAATTCCTGAAGAAGATGTTCCACTCAAAACATACCCGTCTGGCAACACTAGGAGAGCAGCAGGTCGATCAGATGATGTGCCACCAATGGTTTTATCCCAGAGTTTATTTCCATTTTTATCCATGCGGATCAACCAAAAATCAGAACTCAGTCCTGAAGGATCACGATTATTTTGACTCTTATCAAATCCCATATTGGAACTCGAAGAAGCTAAAATGATGTATCCGCTATCGGGCAATTGCTCGAAGCCTACGGGGACATCGGATTGAGTCCCACCTAAATTTTTGTTGGAGAAAGGATAAAGAGTTTGGGCTTGGAGATGGAATCCCATCAAGGAAAACAAACAGAAATAAAGTTGACACTTCATTGACACCAATTTTAGTTTTAACACCAAACAAATTTAAGTATATTTGCTTGAATAAGTAAGTATTCGTTTTAAACTTAATCCCCCTTGAATAGATGAAAAATTATATCTTTTATTTCTTGTTTTTTACTTGCTGCTCATCGACATTGGCACAAACCACCTTTGAAAAAAAGTTTAGCCCAGACAATCAACAATACGGAAGATCTATTTTCAATGCATCAAACAATGGTTTTTTAATTCAAGGAACCATCGATAAAAATTGGCGAAATTGTTATTTAATTCGTACGGATGCTTTAGGTGATACGCTTTGGACTCGACATTTTGGTACCGACTCCATACAGTATTTTGCTTATGATATGATTCAACTCAGTGATGGCAATTTCCTTCATTGTGGCGATTACCAAACCGCACTTACCTTTTCGAGTATGGACAGTTATATTCAGAAAATTGATAGCTTAGGCAATGAAATTTGGTTTAATGTTTTTGGATGGCCAATGAGCTTAGGGGGAAGTAAAGATCATGGGCAAAGAGTAAAAACTTTATCGGATGGATCCATTATCGTTGCCGGGACAAGTAAGGATTTGTATCTCGGCCTCGGTAATGTTATAAACCTAAATACGTGGAATTCTTTTTTAGCAAAAATAGACTCGAATGGAATTCTTGTTGATATTAATAACATTCATCAGCTCATATACAATTCTCCTATTCAATTCTACCAAAGTTTTGACCTTGAAACCATCCACAATTCTATCTTTTGTCTTGGAACAAATTCAACTCCTACTTATCCTACTTCGGGACAGACTATCCTTGCCAAATTTGATTCTAATTTAGATACTGTATTCACAATTGATACCGGCTTAAATTCCTATTGTGGTCTTGCAAAGTCTACGGATGATTATCTTTATTTATATGGAGCCGGAATTATCACCAAGATGGATACACTTGGTAATGTTATTTGGACGACAACCAACCCATCACCCTCCATACCCAACGACCTCATTGAATTAGCAAGCGGGGAATTAGTTACAATAGGTGGCAATTATTATATAAGCCCCTTTCATGCTGATTTTTACTCTCCTGCCAATACAACCGTTTATATTAACAGATACAACAATAGCGGAACGCTAATTGGTTCCTCTCAAATAAATAATCCGGCAGGTATTAATAAACAAATAGGTTACAGAATTGTAGAAACCGCGGATCAAGGATTTGCATTTACTGGACTCAGTGATGATGATATTTGGCTTGTAAAAACGGATAGTTTAGGACAGTTTAGCACTTCTATTTCTGAAAACAATTTAGAGAATAAATTTTCACTTTATCCAAATCCAGCAAATGCTAATTGCCATTTCAGTTTTGATAAAGAAATAGCAAGAATTACAATTACTAGTTTGGATGGGAAAATTTTATCATCGAATGTTGTAAATCAAAAGCAAGGAATACTATCTGCCGATCATCTAGCAGATGGACTTTATATAGTGAAGGCTGAGCTTGTGGATGGACGAAAAGTTTTTAGAAGATTGATGGTTGTACATCCGTAATTGTGTTGGCTTCGAGAGCCCCAGGTTACAGATTG
>JBJXGU010000124.1:0-4793 GCA_046160245.1 Bacteroidia bacterium | reverse complement strand
AGCGGTTAGTAAAGCCAAAGTAAGTAATAATACTATTTTTCTAATGCTGGATAAAGATGATTGTCTTATCATATTTGTTTCGTTTAATATGTCTTACTTTAATGTCTGACGGTTTAGAATTTAGCATCGTCCTAAAATGTCCTATAACGTTTTGCGGGTTTAAGAAGTTGGCGATTTCGAAGCACTTCACTGTCAACCATGCACGAACTTTGATAGAAGCACAAAGCTTGATTTAACCACTGAACTGCCACTTTTGGGTAGGTGCTGTTATATGTCGTTTCAGTCATGATAAAATACTTTTAACTTAAGTTCGTTTTTAGTCAATGCGATAATCTCGAAATTATAATAGGGCGCTGGATTGATGCTTTTTGGGTCATTATCCAAATTTATAAGCAAATGAACTCTCCCCCTAAAATATTCTAATTTAGCATTTCTTTTATTTGTTAAAATGTCATTTCGATTTTCTGAAAACCTCAGACTATCTGAAAACTGCCAGTAATAAGTTTGTAGGTCAGTTTGTTTTGAAGATAGAATTAAAACAGAGCCTATTTTTAATTTTTCTAGTGCTAAAGAATCGAAATACCATTTTTTTGAAAGTTGGTTCTCAGTTTTGGTTCTAAATTTCTTTCTCTTCTCCTTTAATAAGGTTATTTGTTTGGAGAAAATTGTCTTATAAAGCTTTTCAAATTCAACAGGGTCAGTAACCATATCCAAATGCAGAGACCAAGTTCTTTTTAAATAGGATATACTATAATCGTTATATAGATAGCCATACGTATGTAAATCAATTGGAATAGTGTCTATGTTTTTTATGAAATTCTGAATGCTAATCAAAATATCATTGTCAATTTCCTGTCGCCAAGCTTCTTCTTTGATTGTACCCACATAAAAGGAATTTGTTAAATACGCATAATATCTATTCTTATCTTTTTTAATCGCAAATCTGAGCTCTGAATTACTCGGAAAGGAATAATCACCATAACTTTCTTGTTCCCTTCCAGTAAAGGAAACCGTCAATGAACTCAAGTCATCAATTTCCTGGGCTTTTAAAATAAAAGTAAACAGGCAAAAAAATATTGATATGTAGAATTTAGTTTTCATTCAAATGACATATAACGTTTTGCAGCTACAAGAAGTTGGCGATTTCGGAGACGAAAACTGTCTAAAACCACTGAACTTGATACGAAGCACAAAGCTTCATATAACCACTGAACCGCCAATTTCTTGTAGGTGCTGTTATGCGGTCGTGCTTCTGTTTGTTCAAGGTAGAAGTGATTGTAGTTAGCATCAAATGTTGTTTTATTGTTTCTCAATGTTTACCTATTAAGTTTGTGCGTATAATCTACAAATCTGCCAGAAGGAGAATGATAACGAAACAATCCACCTCTTGTACCAACCCAAATGTTTCCGTCATTACCTTCAACTATAGTCCAAACATCTATATTGCTAAGACCGTCTTTAGTTGTAAATTGAGTAAACGACTTTCCGTCATACCGACAAAGCCCACCGCCTTGTGTGCCTGACTTACCTGAGTCGCTGCCGAACCAAATGTTTCCCTTTTTATCCTCAAATAAACAGGTAACATTATTGTGGCAAATACCATCCTTGTCAGTAAAATGTGTAAATTCTTCTTTAAGAGGGTCATATCGGCACAGACCATCATACAAATTCGCGAACCAAATGTTTCCGGTTTTATCTTCTATAATATTCATAATTTGACTACTGAAACAAGTTCCGTTAACTTTTGTAAATCTTCCAGTAGTCGAATTGTATTGACATACACTTCCTGCCCTTTCACCAACCCAAATGTTCCCTGCTTTATCTTCTAACATACATTGAACTGCATCACTGCCCAGCCCCTCATTAGTTGTAAAATGGGTGATTGATTTTCTTCCTGTCGTGTCTGCTGAAGGGTCGTAACGACAAACTCCCCAACCATTTGTGCCAAACCAAAAATTTCCGTTTTTGTCTTCCAAAATAGAATTAATCTCTGCATTGCATAAGGCTTCATTTTTTGTAACATCTGTAAATGATTTTCCATCATAACGATAAACTCCTTTGGTGGTCCCGAACCAAATATTCCCTGCTTTGTCTTCTATAATAGCAGAAACGAAGTTGTCGGAAAGTCCATCACTATTTGTGAAATTAGTAAAGTCGGCAGTGGAAGCATTGTAACGGTAAACTCCATTGCCACCAAACCATAGATTTCCGCTTTTGTCAAGTAAACTACAACGAAACATTTGTTCAAGGCCTGTTTG
Source organism: Bacteroidia bacterium (assembly GCA_046160245.1). Taxonomy (GTDB): domain Bacteria; phylum Bacteroidota; class Bacteroidia; order AKYH767-A; family OLB10; genus JAJTFW01. The sequence goes on along the minus strand of JBJXGU010000124.1, from coordinate 2,535 downwards.
GGTTTGTCCGTTACATAGAGTATGACAAGTTATTACAAATAGGATTGTATATATTGGTTTGAGTAGTAAATATTTTTTCATTGGGCCGTCTCCTTTTTTGTGTTGCCTTTTTCTGTTAGTATGATGTTCGCATTGTCGCTATAGCATGCCGCATAACGTTTTCGGGCTTTGCGTTCGGGCGGGATTCGGAGCACAAAGTTTAAAGTTATTACTTAAGTTCACAAGAAGCTCAAAGCATCAAGTTTGCACGTCAGCCCGCCTGACGCAAAAGCCGTGTTGTGCGTAGTATTTCTATTCTTTACTTTCAACGATTATTGTTCTTGCTATTTCAAAAATTAATTCCATTTCAATTCGTAATATGTCAAGATTGGCTGGTGTCGGTGTAAAAGGGATAGCCTTTGTGTCGTCAAAGTCTGGATTGGAATGGACTATTGAACATCTAATAGAATAAATTCTCTTAGTTAAGTTTTGAAAGAAGTTAGCGTCACTCCCAAAATCTACTTTACTCAGTTTGAGTGGCTTTGAGCAGCTTAGTTCAATATCCTTTTCAAAATGTTCATTTAATTCAATTGTTTCAAGATAAGTTTTTAATTCTTCACGATTTATAAATTGAGCAATAACCCTTTCAATTTTAATTTTGTCTGAAGTATACCTGTCGTTTTCTTTCTTGAAAAAATTTATAGCCTGTCCAACATATTGGTTTGTCTTTGTGTGAAAATCAGGTTTAAGTATTAATTTTTTGATATAGTCGGACACAACTAGATAAGCACTCTTGTCAGAAAAATATTCAATGATGTGATAATAGCAGATAAATTTAAATGGGAGATAATCTACCTTTTCACCAATATGAAAGTATTCAATAAGCTCCGGAATGTATTTTTTATATACAAGGTTTAATTTTTCATTAGGTAGTTCTGTGTATCTATTAGTTCTTCTTATAAATCTTCTTGTTAGTGATTCTAAGCTGATTGTTTCAAACCCATATCCGTATGTAAATTCTATATCAAATAATATTGAGTTAAGAATATTTCGTATATCAGTTTCTATTCCGTCACTCGTAGGTTTGGTGTAATTTGCGATTTCAAGAATCAACGGTGTGCGTCTACTGTGCATTCTCGCACCACGAACTATTTGAGTATATGCAGTTATTATGTCTGTTTCTACTGCATATTTAAAACTCACTTCAAGTTCATTTTTGAAATAATTCAAGGAGAGAGATATTATTTCACTGCCATCTGTTTCATCCCTGTCTATATTCCTGAAACTTCTATACGAAATACTTGTTAGAGCGATTTGTATTTTGGTTTCTGTCTGGATTGCAATAAAGTCCTTGAACAAATATGGCTTCAATTCAAAGAATGTCCTAAGCCTGTCTAGCTCGTCTTTTTCTCTTATTAAAAAGTCAGCCGTGTTATTACCGTTGAAGCCTTTTACAATGTAGAAAGTCCTTATGTCCTCAGTTTCGAAGTGTTTAACTTTCCTCTCTTCAACTTCGACTTTGAAGTCTGCTTTAAGTTTGTTTATTTCTTTTTCCATATTGGTGTCTTTATATTACGCACAACGTTTCGGGGGTTAAAGAAGTGGCGGTTTAGAAGCACGAACTGTCAGCCTACCACAACAGTTTATTAGAAGCACAAATGTTTGATTAACCACTTCAACCGCCATTTCTTTTAACCCCTTGTTAGCGGTAGCTCTTCTGTCCGTCCGAAGATGTGCCGTGTCAAGATTGCACAAATCTTGTCCATAGCGATTTACATTAGTTACAATTTGGGTTGTGCTATTCATTGTCTTGTCAAAATAGTTAAAAGCCGTTTGTCATGTATTCGCTTTCCGTTCACTATTCCTCGCTTTTCATGTAGTATCAAAAGAGAATTGCCATCATCGGAAATTACTGCATCATAATAAATGTCTTGCAATAGTTTTGAATGCAATATAAAATATGAGTTTCCATTAGTGGCGTTTAGTAGTTCAACATTTCCGTCCAGTCCCGCAAAGCCGCTATAAATTAAAATCATGTTCTTTTTACAAGTGATGCTTTTCGGAAAAGAGGAAGCTAACTTATGTTTGAACTTAGGGTTTTTAGTTACATAGTCAATACAATGCAAGTCATCCACACAAGTCACTAAAATTGAATTATTGTAGTCGCACGTTCTTATTGAATGAATGATGTCAGGGAACTCAATTTGAGATTCAAATTCTCCATTTATGTTGAATGTAATTATGGATTTGTGAACCCCAAGAATAATTTTGTTATTTCTATCTATGTCAAATGAACTTGGAATATCTAATCCGTTGTATTCTTCTTCCCATGGAATTTCTTCCTTAAAACGATTAAATGAGTTGTCATGAAGGTTTAAGATAAAGGATTCGCCATGCTCAATCGTAAATATCAGTTTAGTGTCTGTTAGTTTGCAATCTGTTACTTGGTCGTAATCACCCTCAACTGGAACAACACAATAATTGCTTGTCTTATTATGTTTGTTGTAAAGCCAAATAGATTTATCCTCAACCCATCTTGGAACGCCAACGATGTAA
>JBJXGU010000123.1:0-2648 GCA_046160245.1 Bacteroidia bacterium | reverse complement strand
TTCAAGGCATTTTCTCCCATGACGTCTAGATTGTTAATCGACCATTGATAGGTAGCATCACTCACTGCTGATCCATAAAGCTCCACGGTATCTCCAATGCAAAGGGTTGTCGAACCGTTTGCAAGTATTGTACTGGCAGCAGGTAAGCCATTATCAATTCTTATATCTATTCCGTTATCGGCACCTGTTACCGCGGGGTTAGTTGAAGTAATTCGTATACGGTAGCCGTTACCAGCAGGGGTGTTGGCAGGAATTAAAACCGAGAAGTTTCCGGATTGATTGCTGGTGGTATCACCAATATTTACTGGATTACTAAAATCTCCAAAGGCATCGGATAGTTGAGCGGTGAATTTATTTCCAGGACTGAACAATGCAGCTGTATTGAAAGTTCCTTGTTCTGTAAATGGGAGTTGTAGTGTAGAGCCGGCGCAAATAGCGGCAGGCAGAATACCAGTGGTAACATTCGGAACAACATCTCTGAACAATATAGAATTTACTATTTCAATTCCGAAAATCTCTGTTGTTGTAATTTGAAGTACCGGAACGATGTCTCCATTCGCTAACCATTTATATTCTCTGGTAAGAGGTCGATCAATATTTAAACCAATATTAATAGAATCTATAGAGATAGTATCTGATGCGATGAGTGTAGTTTTAACTCTCAAAGCCTGATAAGTTCCATAAGGTGTATTTAGTGTTCCCCATCCATCTACCTGATTGATGCGGGTTTGGTTCATGCCATAATAGATCAGACTTGGCAACGAAATATTCCATGCAGAAAGGGATGTATCTACATCTCCAAAATTTAAAGGGAATTCATAGATTTTATCTTTTTGTGTATAAGCGACAGGCAGAGGAATTCCCTGAAAACTAGCACCCAGTCCAACTTGACGGTAGTCTGAAGATGAACGATAGTAAAAGTTATAAGGATCGGTAATAGTAATGAATGGATTGGAAGGAAAGGCGGTGCCGTTAGTAGCGACATTCGCACGGTTAGAATTGAATGGGAGATTGGAAAAGAAGAGTGCATACAAGAAGTTTGTAGATGAAACAGAAAGGAAGGTGTCGACCTGTTGCGACTGATACCTTAAATTAGTAAAATTCCAAGTATGGTTTGCCCCGGTTGCTTGAAAATTAAGACCCAATTGGATAGGTGCCTGGGTTCTTCGAGCAGTATCACCTGCTGATGGCATGTCAGAAGATGTGATGGATATTTGTGAAAAACTGATTTGGGAACAGAATAAAGCCAGAATAAGTAGTCTTCTTTTCATCTTATAGAATTTTAAACAAAGCTAACTAGGCAATTTGCAAGATTTTTTAAATATTGGTAAATGGCAGTATATAATGGGTGATTTTCCACAGTATGGCTGGGATCGAAACAAAGCTTATGGTGCCGAAACACATGTTCATGCCACTAAAACATTTGGGTACACACCGCATCATCGCAAATCTTTTCAGTAAAAAGAATTGCAAATGTCATTGTTTTGATTTTATTTTTTGCGGATGGGAGTTTCTGATTTTTTTATATATTTGAGTAAACTTTTAAACCCAAAATCTATGTTACCAAAAATTAATGATGTTTTGTCTTTAATTGACAAAGCAAAGCAAAGCAAAGCACAGCACAGCACAGCACAGCACAGCACAGCACAGCACAGCACAGCACAGCACAGCACAGCACAGCACAGCACAGTGAAAAATTAAAACGTAAAAGTAAACTTTTCGCTCCATTTTCAAGAACTCATTGTTATGTTGTAATTTTAACGCTCATGCTCTTTATCTCTTCTAAAGTTCTGTCACAAAACTGCCCAGATTCTCCAATAATAGTTGGAAGTACTAGTTTATGTCAAGCTAAAGGATATTATGAAATTATAAATTATAATGCTACTTTTTCTGCATCGTATCAATTTCAATTTTTTCCGGGCGGCTCAGGTACTCTTACAAGTTTTAACAACATAACTGGAATGTTTGAAGTAAATTGGACTGCTACTTCACAGTGCTCATTAGTGGTTAGTTTAGCAGCTCCCTGCCAAGGTGCAGATACTATATTTATGCAAAATTGTTGCGATGGAAACGGAACAGCAGGTACAATAGTGGATCCCTTTATCGCGAATTTGCCTGGCGCAACCCCTGTAGGTGGTGGATTTTCTGTAACGGGGCAAACGATAAATATTGAAGGAACTTTAAGAGTAAGTACTCCATTATACTTGGTGAATTGTACTTTTAACATGGGTCCAGGTGCCCGAATTGATGTTTATGATAATTTAACGGCTGGCTCAGGAGCGCTGGTATTGACCGGTTCAACTATTCAATCAAGAGCCGCCTGCAATACCATGTGGGAGGGAATTCGAATGTTTAATAATACACAAATAAAAACAGAATTAGGCATAGGTAATTTTGTTACGATTACAAACGCTCAAAATGCCATTGCTTTTTACGGTAATGCCAGCTATCATTTTCAGGCTACTCAAACTCGCTTATGGAATAATTTTAGAGGTGTATTTGCAAGGTCAAAATACCCTACTGGAATTATTGTTACGCAGCTGACTAATTGCAATGGATTAAATATTACAGGCGGAAATGTAACTTTACCTAATAATTATATAAATGGACAGAATCCATTACCAGTAAATAATACTTGTTTTGCAGGA
>JBJXGU010000122.1:0-19713 GCA_046160245.1 Bacteroidia bacterium | reverse complement strand
AAGTTTGCACGAAATCATCGTATATGAAAGTCACCGAACACCTACAAAAAGCAGCCGGCAAAACCTTATTTTCCATTGAAATCCTTCCACCGCTAAAAGGTAGAAGCATGAATGAGATTTACCAAGGAATTGATCCCTTGCTTGAATTTAACCCAAGCTTTATTGATGTTACGTATCACCGTGAAGAGTATGTCTACAAAAAACGTCCGGATGGTTTCTTAGAGACAAAATCGGTTCGCAAACGCCCAGGTACAGTTGGAATTTGTGCCGCCATCATGAATAAGTACGGGATTGATGCCGTGCCACATATTATTTGTGGAGGTTTTTCTAAAGACGAAACAGAGAATGCATTGATTGATTTATCCTTTTTAGGAATTGACAACGTACTCGTGTTAAGAGGTGATTCCATCAAGACCGAAGGAAGTTTTGTTCCCGAGCCCGATGGCAATGCTTATGCAATCGATTTATTGGAGCAAGTAGTGTGCATGAATAAAGGACAATATTTGGATGATGATTTACAAGGGGTGGCACCTACTAAGTTTTGTATTGGTGTGGCGGGTTATCCTGAAAAACATTTTGAAGCACCTAATATGCGCACTGATTTAAAATATTTAAAAGCGAAGGTGGATGCAGGAGCAGAATACATCGTGACGCAAATGTTTTTTAACAACGAAAAATATTTTGAATTTGTAAAAGCTTGTCGTGAGATGGATATTAATATCCCCATCATTCCCGGCATCAAAGTGATCACCACTAAAAAGCAATTGACTGTATTGCCTTCGATTTTTCACATCGATATTCCAGATGATTTAGAGGATGCAGTGGAGGCTACAAAAACAAACGAAGAGGTAAAAGAAGCTGGCATTGAGTGGACCATTCAACAATGCAAAGAACTAAAAGCTGCGGGTGTTCCTTGTATCCATTTTTACACCATGGGGAATTCGGAAATTTGCAGACGAGTGGCGTCGCAGGTGTATTGATGTTGGTCGCGAGGCTTGGCGATTAGATGTTGGATGTAAATTGGACTAAAATTCTTTTGACATCAGCCCGTTCGCTACGGGAGTTTATTTTATCGAAATTTCTTTAGATGATAGCAGGGTGATAAAAAAGTTTATTAAAAATTAGAGAGCGCTATTTACTTTTCCTCGGAATCCGAAGCACCAAACCAATGGTACCATCCAATCCTGCTAATTTTAAGGTAGCATCGATTTTGGAAAGGTCTTGCTTTTCACCATTTAGTTCATATTCTTCGAGGGTGAAATTGTGGGTATCTAATCCAAGATTAAAATTTAATCCCACTACATCCCCTAAGTAAATTAATACACCGGTGTTAAGTCGGATGCCTCCGCCGCGATAGGTCCATTCTTCCTTTCTATCAATTATAGCATCATCACTGGTTTCTTCGAGGACAAGGCTAGCTGTATGAATTCCGAAACCAGTATACCATCTAAAATTTTCTTTGTTAACGATGGTATATTCTCCTGCAATACCGAAAACGAAGAAGCGATTACTTCTTCCTTCCGCGCTATCGGGTTCGTATACATAAGATCCAAACTTCATATCGAGTCCGAGGTTCCATTTCTCCGATAATTCATAGCGAAATTCTAAAGGTAACTGAATCGACAAAGCACCATCCTCGTCCTCACTCTCATAAGCCCCACTTTTGATTTGAAAATCCGTCTTATAGATGGACCAGCCAAAGCCGCCACGGATCTGGAATTCTTTGTCTCTCTGTGCTTCGACAGCCCCAACGAAGAGCATACAAAACATCCATAAAATAATACTTAATTTCATGTTTTATCACCTTTAGAACTGCAAAAATATTGAAATATTGCTTGATTATCTATTCTAAGGGAGTATTATCCATTCAAAATCAATTAGTAGATGATTTTATTCTTTGAAATGCCCTCATTTGATGCTGAGCACGTAACTTTGCAGGACAAAAAACTGAAAAAATGAAATTTGGTGTTGTCATCTTCCCGGGCTCTAATTGCGATAGAGATTTAATTCATGTTGTTAAAAATAACATGAAAAAAGAGGTGGTGGAATTATGGCATAAGGATCACAACTTACAAGAATGTGATTTTATTTTATTGCCGGGTGGATTTTCATATGGCGATTATTTACGCAGTGGTGCTATTGCTCGTTTTTCTCCATTGATGCAAGAGATCATTGAATTTGCTGACAAGGGAGGATTTGTTTTTGGAATTTGCAACGGATTTCAAATTTTAACGGAATCACATTTATTACCCGGTGCTTTGTTGAGCAACGACAATCATCAATTCATTTGCAAGAATGTAAACATCCGTTGCGAGACCGATGAATCGGTGATCACTTCGAAATTTAAAATTGGCAAAACCATTCAGATTCCGATTGCACATGGCGAAGGAAGATTTTATTGTGACGAGCCTACATTAACTGAGATCAATAAAAACAATCAAGTATTATTTCGTTATTGCGATGCCGATGGTAACATTACGAAAGAAAGTAATCCGAACGGAGCCACTGAAAACATCGCGGGTATTTGCAACCGCAACCGAAATGTTTTTGGAATGATGCCACATCCAGAAAGAGCAAGTGATGCAGTGCTGGGAAATACGGATGGGAAGATGATTTTTGATTCCATCTTAAATACGGTTCTCGCTTAGTTTCTTTTCGCAAGAAATTTAAGGAGTATTATAATTTACGTTTCGTTATGGAGGTTGAGCTGCTAGCCTCTAGCTGCTAGATTTTTTTGGTCGCTGGTCGCTAAGCCTCACTGCTAGATTCAATTCGTAAAATAAAAATATCGCTTCGGTCCACTTGAGGTATTTAGATTAAGTATAAATTATATTCCTTAATGTAGTTCTTCTTTTACCACGGAGGACACGGAGGTTTCACAGAGGGCACAGAGGGATTTCGCATTTCAAAATTATTTTAGACTACTACAAGTGAGAAATGCTTGAAGCTAGAAGCTAGCAGCTTGAAGCCAGTCGCGAGGCTTCGCGACCAGCAGCTATTTCCGATAAAAATTCATTTCATCAATATAATCAGCAACGGTTTCGGGCATCATGTAGCGTACGTCTTTTCCTTCCTTGATGGATTTACGAATGAAGGAGGATGAGATTTCCATTAGTGGTGCATCGATCCATTTTACACGTGGATGATCTTTTAAATTGCCTCCGTCGTGATTTGGTCGAGGGTACACGTAAATATCGTGATGCTCTAAAATCAATTCAAAATTTTTCCACTTGTGTAAATTCTCCAAATTATCGGGTCCCATGATGAGAGAAAATTCATTCTTTGGATATTTATCCTGCAAATAGGCGAGCGTAACTACAGTATACGATGGACGCAATAATTCAAATTCGATTTTAGACGCCTTCAATTTTTTATTGTTGCCGATACCGAGTTCTACTAAATGGAAGCGATGGTAATCTTGCAATAAAGATCCTGCTGGTTTGAGCGGATTATGCGGCGATACCACCATCCACACTTGCTTTAAATCACTAAACTCAGCCATGTATCCCGCAATCACCAGATGTCCGCTGTGAATGGGATTAAAAGAGCCGAAGTAAAGTCCGATTTTCATGTGATGAACTTACAATTTATAATTCCTCATCCGGTTCCGGGACGACGTCTTCTAAAAATTCCTTCACTATTTTCACTGCATCCAATTTTGCATCTTCTAAAACCGCATTCACAATGACGTGATTGAAACGAAAGGCGTAATTCATTTCTTTCTCTGCTTTGTCTAATCGCTTAAACAAGGAATCTTCCGACTCCGTAGCTCTTGCCACTAATCGTTTGTGTAAATCATCCACAGAAGGTGGCATCACAAACACATCCAATAATTGCCGACCAAATTGTTTTCGAATATGCAAACCGCCTTCCACATCCACATCAAAAATTGCCACGTAACCATCATTTAAAATACGCTCCACTTCTTTTTTCAGCGTTCCATAAAAACGATCTTTATACACTTCCTCCCACTCTAAGAATTCATCGTTTTGAATTTTCGCTTTGAATTCATCTACACTCAAAAAATAATAATCTTTTCCGTGTTCTTCATTCGGACGATTTTCGCGAGTTGTTGCCGACACACTAAAGCGCATCATCGGAAACTGTTGCATCAAATGATGAACGATGGTTGTTTTTCCGCTCCCACTCGGACCGCAGAACAGCACCAGCTTATGAAGGAAGTTAGGGTTGGTTTTCAAAGTACGTTCGCCAGTTGTTCCTTTAACTTTTCCAATTCATCTTTCATTTCCACCACGATGCGTTGCATGGGTGCATCATTTGCTTTAGCGCCGATGGTATTAATCTCTCTACCGATTTCCTGGGTGATGAATCCCAATTTTTTTCCGTTGGCCTCGGGATTAGCAATCGTTTGTACAAAATATTCGCAATGACTACGCAAACGAACTTTCTCCTCGGAGATATCTAACTTCTCAATATAATAAATCAACTCTTGCTCGAAACGATTTCTGTCGATGGACGTTTGCTCAATCAATTCATTGATCGCTTTACTTATTTTTGCACGCACACCTTCTACACGCTTCGTTTCAAACTCTTCTAATTGTGGGATGCAATTCGAGATGGTATCAACACGCATGGTAATGTCCTTACTCAATGCAGCACCTTCATTATCACGAAAAGCATTGAAGCGATCGAGAGCGGCATTAATCACCACTTTCAATTCCTTCCATTGCTCTTCATCCGATTCTTGACGTTCGGCATTCATCACCGCAGGAAGTTTTAAAATACAATCCAGCAAATTGACATCATTCAAATTATACTCCTTTCCCAATGCTGAAAGTTCTTCGTAATACGCATTAAAAATTTCTTTGTTTACAGAACTACGTTTAGCGAGTTCATTGCTTTCAAATGAAATGCTCAAATCCGCTTTCCCTCTTTCCAGCTGCTTACTTAAGTCGGAACGAAGTTCTAATTCACGATCACGAAACTGCATGGGCATCCGAAGATTTAATTCCAGAAATTTACTGTTTAGAGATCGGATTTCTACTGTAACGTTTTGGTTTCCTACGAGACCTTTGGCGTTACCATAGCCTGTCATTGATCGTACCATACTTATTGATTTATGCGCAAAAATACATTTTTTCGAGGAGATAATAAAATACTAGGGGAGCGCCCTTCTTTACACCTTTAAAGCAATAGCTATTATAAAATCAATGGAGAATTCTCTCTATTCTACCCGACTATAAGAGTCGACGATTAAACTTACTATTCCAAACATCGTAGGTCATTTCGAACTTAACTTCGTTCTTCCCGTGCATCCCTACTTCCCTCCATCCCGATTCGCGATAGAAATTTTCTGCGCGTGTATTGGGAGCGGTTCCTAACCATAAGGCTTCCTGCGTATGCGCGAAATATTCCTTCAACATACTTCGCTGCAGTTCTTGCGCAATCCCTCTTCCTTCAAAATCGGGCGACACGAACAATGCCCAAACATTTTTCTCTTGATTATCTAAGATGGCAAATCCAACAATTTGATTTTTTATGGAACACACCCAACCCATTCCGCGCGTTTCTAAATAAGGGATATAGGAATCATTGGAAATAACCGATGGATCGGATAAAACATTTTCCTTTACTGCATTTCTCACCACTTGCATGGGGAGGATATCTTCTTGGGTAGCTTGTCTAAAAATCATGGGGTGGTTCGTGTTCTACTAATTTTCTTCAAGTAATTATTAAAGAGAGCGACAAAATTATTTAATTTTTCGGAAAACTTGAAGATACGTTAACAAAAATACTTACAGTTTAACCGCTAGGAACCTGCCTGCCGGCAGGCAGACGCGGAGAGCGAAGGGATTCTGAAAAATAAAGAAATTATAATTCTGTTAAAGTTTCTCTTTTACCACGGAGGTCACAAAGTTTTTCACGGAAATCACAGAGAAATTTTGTTATGAATAAATTCCTAGTTATAACAAAATTCTTAGTGCACTCTGTGTAAATCTCTGTGTTCTTTGTGGTAAAGGAAAATATTTTGAAAGGAAATATCTTATCGTTGGCTATTAATAAATTTAAGCTGCATTCAATTTCTTTTTCACAACACTTTTTGTTGTAAGCCAAACGCCAATAAAAATAAATAAAGCGGCTACTAGATGTAGTAGTGTAGGTGTGTCTTTTCCAAGTAACATAGCGAAGCCTGCTGCGAGGAGTGGTTGCAAATAAATATATACGCTTACCACCCCGGCACTCAGCTCACGTAATGCGAGCGTGTTCAGTAAATACGCAAAGAAAGTAGTTCCAATGACTACAAAAAGAAGTCTCCACCAGGTGGACGCTTGAAACGAATTCCAATCAATCGAATTAAATTCTTCCCATCCAAATGGTAAAACCAACAGGGAGCCAATAGCAAAAATTATCTGCATAATCGTAATGGGATGGTACTTTTTCATTAGCGGCAATACCATGATGATATAAAAGGCGTAGGAGAGTGAATTTAATAAGATGCAAACATCTCCCAAAGGATCACTGGGAGCAGCAGAAAATCGGTTCCCATATAATATCAGCAGCACTGCGCCAAAAATACCGCTTGCAATTCCAACCACTCGTTTTACATTGATTTTTTCTCCAAGAAACATCACCGAGAGTATCAATACAAAAATTGGATTGGTCACCATCATCAACCCTGAATTTATTGGACTTGTCAGTGACAATCCCTTAAAGAACAATAATTGATTTACAGCAACACCAAAAACGGCGCAGGCAATGAGTCGGGGCCAATCTGACTTTTCAATTTTTTCCTTAAAAAATAATTTCGCAGCGAGCAGAAACAAAAACGCTGCCACCCATACCCGAATAACAATAAATCCAAATGGTTTTATATAACTTGGCATTACTTCCTTTGCGATCGAATAATTCGCGCCGTAAATAATGTTTGCGGTTAATACTGCCAGGTGAGCCTTAAAACTTCGAGTCATTTTAAAGCTTGCTTTGCGCTCTCTACTACCTTTTTTGTATTTCCAATAAAAATTACATTATCTACAATCATCACTGGACGTTTGAGAAAAGTATACTCGCTCAAAATTAATTTTCGGTAATCTTTTTCTGTCAACACTTTTTCATGCAAACCCATCACACGGTATTTAATGGCGACGCGACTGAATAATGCTTCGTAGGAGCCAGCTAACTTCTTCATTTCGTCGAGTTGTGCAGGTGTAATGAAATCTGTTTTTATATCCTGCAGAACAACATCTTTCTTGGGTTTAATTTCCTTTAAGATACGTTGATTGGTGGTACACGTTGCTGAATGGTATATTTTTTTCATCTGTAATAAACTTCTATTTTACTTTTTATATCACTTACTCTTAAAAAATTCACCCACTTTTTTCATATCCTCATTTTTAATGAGTGCAGAAAATTCAGCCATTGCAATTTTATCTCCTTCTTTGCTTTTCTTGGTGATGGTAACACAACGAAAAGGAACAGGCGTGGTACTTACATCCAATACATCTACCACATACATCAAATCATTTAAAATGTGTACTTCTCGTTTCTTGACTTTAAAAACTGCTTTGGTAGAGGTTTCTTTTGCCTTTTCGGAAATGTAAGTTTTTATCTGGTCCAAATTCCAATCTTCGCTTGGATCGGTTCCATACATTTTACAACTTTCATCCAGGCAATTGATAAGATTAGCTGAATCACGGGCCGTGATGGCCACATAAAAATCATCCACAATTTTCAAATTAGCATCGGCCTCGTGTGCATCACCCGGTTTAATTTCCTTGATGATCATTTCTTTGTTCTCTTTCTTTATCTCCTTGGGTGATTCTTTCTTTGAATCGCTTGAGCAGGAAACAATCATTAAAGCAATTGAGAAATAAATGAGCTGTAATATGTTCTTCATAATTAAGATTTTTTCAATTCAAACAATAAAGGTCGAGAAGGTGCTGCGTCGTTCACGAACGGAGCTACTTGCAAATTCATAAAATAAATCCCATCTTTTATTTTGTCCGCTACAAAAATTAATTCAGTAATGGTAGCATCCAAGCGTGTGGCTTGTGGATGATTCCAAAACGCATGATGTGCCAATAATTTTCCGCCGTCTTCTTCGCGGTCCACCGATGGCAAATCAATCATCAAATGACGGACGCCTTGCTCACGTAGCCAAGTGGCAGCCGCTTCTTCCAGGTAAGGCGGATTAGACTTAGAATAATTTTTTGAAAGTTTATTTCCTTCGTTGGGCAACGTACGAATGATGAATGCATCAGATGGTTCACTGCATGCATCTTTTATTTGTGACAATGTAATTACTAAATCATCGCCTTTCTTTTCGGGTTGGATCGAAACTAAATTTACAAAACAAAAATATTCTTTGAAATGTGTATTGATTGATTCAACGTTCTTAGAAATATGTCCGACCGTCTCCGTATGTGTACCGTGCGCATGTGGATTAAAAAAAATATTATTGAAATTCACTCCTGCACCTTCTTTTACCGAACCCACCCAATCGCCCATACGTACAGGTTCCATCTTCACCGGACCTTGATACCATGCAATCACATGACCATCTCCTGCTTCGAATGGGATACAAATATCCAATGGTTTGGATAAATCCACTTCGTAAGAATCCTTCTTATGCGTTACTACAATTTTCATAGCTTAAATTACAAATAATTCGGAGGTAATTTTATCAGCGAACAATAATCCGTCTTGACTTAATCGAAGTTGATTCGCATCACGAATGAACCAGCACTTTTCAACGAATGGCTGCGCGGCTTCTAACAGTTGGCCTGCAATTCCATCCCCATAAGCAGTTCGCAGGTCGCTCAAGTTAATTCCATTTCGCATACGCAAAGATGTTAAAATGAATTCATGAAACTTCGCATTATGTGTTAAAATTTCAACCTCATATTCACGCTCCCCTCTTTGCAAGGCAGCCACATAGGCACCATTGCTCTTTACGTTCCAACTTCGTTTTTCTCCATCGTAAGAGTGAGCAGAGGGGCCTATTCCTAAGTACGGAGTTCCTTGCCAGTAGGAACGATTGTGCTTTGATTCAAAACTTGGTTTACTAAAATTCGAAATCTCATACCACGGAAACCCTAATCGTTCTGCTTCCGTGAGTAAATATTCATATTGCTGTGCTGCTTTTTCATCGTCGGGCACATCAATCAATCCTTTTACAATTTGCCAGTTCAGCGCAGTTTTCGGCTCTACTGTTAAACCATAACAAGATAAATGAGTGATAGGAAGCGCGAGGGCGGTTTCTACATTTTTGATCCAATCGGTCAATTCCAATTTAGGCCAACCGAAAATTAAATCAATTGAAATATTTTCGAAGCCCATGTCGGCGGCATTCGGAATACATGACAAAGCTTGCTCCTTATTATGTGCACGATTCATTTCTTTGAGGTCTTCCTCGCGAAACGATTGTACCCCCACACTCAGGCGATTGATAGGCGATTGCTTGATCAACTTCAAATACGCCTTTGTCAAATCATCGGGATTCGCTTCCATCGTAACTTCAGCTTGTGCATCCACTGTAAACAATGAATACATCTCTTCAAAAAAACGCATCAACTCATCATAAGAAAGTAACGACGGCGTACCTCCACCCAAATAAATAGTTTTTACTTCTTGTCCTTGCAATTCAGCTGCTCTCCGCTTCAATTCCATCAACATTGCATCTAACAAATCTTCCCTCCCTCGTGTAGAGGTAGAGAAATGAAAGTCACAATAGTGACATGCTTGTTTACAGAATGGGATATGCAAATAAATTCCTGCCATGATTGTACAAAGAACGCAAAAAGAAATTATACAGAAGCTAAAATAAAATTGTTAATGGCTTTAATTTATTGCCATATATAAATTTAAAGTTTGAAATTTATGAGCCCACCTCGCATAAAATTGGATTTCATCCAATTTTATGCGAGGTGGGCTATGTTAAAGGGGGGGGTGAAATACTGTAGGGTCGCTATGCATAGCGACCCTACAGTATTGATATTATCTCTCCTCATGTGAAGAGGAATTTGCCTTTCGGGAAAATATAAATCTATTAATGTGTAACAATAACTTTTAATGTTGTCACTGATTTCTCTGAAAGAATTTGTACAAAATACATTCCTTCAGCAAAATCATTTACTTGCAAAGTAAACTCTTTTCCATTTACATTTTTTTCTACCGCGATCACTTGACCATTCAAATTACAGATTGAAATTTGAGCGTTTTGCAATTCTTCTTTTGAAATAATATTCAAGAAATCACGTGTAGGATTTGGGTAGAGAGAAAATCCATGCTGTTCCACTAGTTCATCTACTCCAACGTTTGTTCGAATCAATTGTACAAAAAATGCAGTACCTGTACCCGGCACTCCTGATAAATTATTGACACCGGGTCCCGGATCAAAATCACCGGTTCCTGTAAATTGTCCGGCGTGGTAAAATCTATTTTGGTCGATATCAAGAGTCGGTCCGCGGTAACCATTCACAAACCCGAATAGTTTTGTTCCCCATGCAAAACCGCCTGACGCATTTAAAGCACAAAAATAATCTGATCGGCCACCGGTTCCTCCAGCTGAATTTAAAATCATGGTATCAATCGGATGTGGATTGATATCTATAACTCCGGAAAAAGCTCCTTTAAAATAAACATTGCCTTGCGCATCGTTAACAATAGCGGTTGCAAAATCGATATTACTATTTCCAAAAGTCCTGGTCCATTGATACATTCCGGCATTACTTAATTTAGAAAGAAAAATATCTTGAGAGTTGGAACTAGAAGCAAGAGTATCAACGGCTACAGCGTCGGGATTAAAATCAATTTGCCGAGTAAAATCTCCAATTACAAAAACATTTCCATTGGCATCTAAATTTAAATAGCTTGCTGTAATATTACCGCTTGAAGTTGTTGATAAAAATGGTTTTGCAAAGACAAAATTTCCCGCAGTACTCCATTTAAAAATAAAAGATCCTACTGTATTCGTTGTAGCTGTTAAATTAGAAACACTTACATTGGGATCGAAATCGACGGTACCTACAAATGTTCCACAGGCATAAATATCATTATTTACATCAACATCAATGCCCGTAATTGCATCTCCAGCACTTGCGCCTAGTTTTTTTGCCCATACATAATTTCCTTGATTATTTAGTTTTAACAAAAATCCATCTACATTTCCATTACTCACTAAATATTGAACATTGTTAGATGGATCTACATCGATGGAATCACGAAAAGTTCCTGATACGATTAGGTTTCCTAAGTTATCACTTCGCAACATCGTTGGGTAATCAGAATTCACGCCTCCGAATTGTTTTGACCATAAATAATTTCCGGTAGAATCCAATTTCACCAAGAACAAATCTTCATTACCAAAACTCGCCAATGGATTTGACAAATTAGGATTAGGATTAGCATTAATGGTTTGCTGAAATTGACCTAACAGAATTGGATTTCCGCTATTATCAACCACCAACCCTACAGGTCCATCAACGGACGTTCCGGCAAATGATTTCACCCAAACTAGATTGCCCTGCATATTGAATTTCGCAAGGAAAATATCATAGCCACCCATGGACGACACCCAAAAAGTTCCGGCACCAGGATCGAAGTCTATCGTATCTTGGAAAGTACCCGCTAAAAATACATTTCCAACATTATCGTGAGCAATAGATATTCCCACAACCGAGGCACTCCCAATTGTATTAGGTGCTCCCATGGCATTTGCCCATGAGAAATTTAACTGTTGTGCATGCGTAAAATTCACCCAAAACAAAGTGAAAAAAAGCAGCGATAAAGATTTGAAATAATTCATAAATCATTTTTTTCGAATTTCGAATTTAGAAATAAAAATTGGAGAATTCAGCAAAGAAAAAATCTATTCCGTAAACCATTCAAAAAAGAAGGTGAATGGTATTAGTATCTTCCTAAATACAAATTCAAGTAGACCTAATGTTCAAGCCTCTCCTCCTAGCCTCCTCTCCAAAAGAGAGGAGGAATTTATTCTGACTCTACATATAAATTATTCCTATCATTTAAATGTGAGGTATCAGCTCGGCCTATGCAGTAAATATTAAACACATGCTGATTGATATTGTAAAAAAAGAATCTCAGACTAAAATATTAATCCAATTGGGCTTATGTTTTCTTTAACACGATTCTAAAAGTAGTTCCTTTATTGAGTTCTGAACTCTTCACAAAAATTTGACCGCCATGGTACTCTTCTACAATTCGTTTTGAAAGCGAAAGTCCTAAACCCCAACCGCGATTTTTACTGGTATATCCGGGCTTAAAAATAGTTTTATACTTCGACTTGGGAACGCCTTTACCGGTATCACTAATGTCGAGGTACACAAATTGATTTTGATCGGTGATTCGAATACTGATTTCGCCTTCTCCACTCATGGCATCAATCGCATTTTTGAAAAGATTTTCGAGTACCCAATCGAACAAATGCACATTTAAGGGTGCGTCCACATCGTAATTCTGGAAATTTTCAAGCTTAAAATTCACTCGGGAAGAAGCTCTTGTACGAATGTAGTCAATGGCATCTTCAATCACCTTCGTCATATTTTCCTTTTTCAAAGCGGGTGCTGAGCCAATTTTAGAAAAACGTTCAGTAATGGTATTTAAGCGCTCGATATCTTTTTCAATTTCGGGAAGATGTTCTTCGGGCTGCGGCTTCGATTTCAAATATTCTAACCAGGCCATCAATGATGACAAAGGTGTTCCTAATTGATGTGCTGTTTCCTTCGCCATTCCTACCCATACTTGATTTTGTTCAGCTTTGCGTGAGGTTGAAAATGCCACATACGAAACAATCAAGAATAAGGCAATTACGGCAAGTTGGAAAAAAGGATAATAGCGCAATTGTGTGAGGAGATATGAATCCTTATAATAAATAAAATTCTTTTGATCAGCAGCAAAGGAAATTTCAATGGGAGCATGTTGTTCCTTCATGATGTCCAATTCGCATGACAAATACAGAGAGTCCTCTAAGCGCAAAGAATCCAAATTTCGAGTTGAAATAATATTATTGGCTTCATCGGTGAGGATAACAGGTACCGTATTATTATCGGTTAGGACCGACAAGGCAAAACTGATATCACCGGGTTCGGCGTTGATATCGGAGATTTGACGGGTAGCTTCGGCCCAGAGCTCTACTTTCTTACGTTCTTCCTCTGATAATTTTTTAACCAATTGATTGGTATACAAGAGCGAACCTACTCCAATGAGTAAGGCCATAATTAAAAGGACCAATTTCCAGCGCTGCTTTCGGGTATAAATATTCACTATTTCAAAATCTAGCGCAAAAATAGGGCTTTAATTCAAATGATGAACCTTCAAAAGACGAAACATTACAGTATTGGCGAGGTGCGAAATATGTGATACTGATTGATTTAAAAAAGTTTGACTACTCTTCATCCAGTTCCAACTCCAGTTCTTCCTTTTTCTTGGGAGTATTGACAGGTGTTTTATTGACGGCCGTGTCCTTCTTAAACCAACCAAATTCCTTATTTAAAATCTTCTTCAAATCCTGTTTTTCCTGCTTTACTTCTTGAACGATTTTCTGTTCGATGGCTTTGCGGTCGTACGTAATTTTGGGATTTGCCAAAGGACCCTTCATACTTAAGAAAATCCGCATTCGGCCCAGACCATCATCTTCGATTGTTCCGAACTCTGAATTTTGCGCTTTTACTTTCCGTCCTAAGATTTGAGAAAGGTCAAGTTGTAATTTATAGTCGACAATATTTTCGAATGAATGTGTTCCTGAGGCGATCAGATCCATCACACTCGATTTAATTTCCATGGATGGGATTTTGATGACCTGATTACTGATTTCAATTTCGTTTTGCAAAGTTTGAAACTTGATGTTTTTTAGGTCGGCACTTTTCAAATACTTAGAGAGCGCAAGCATGGGTTCGAAGTTCAAGAGCTCACCATTCTCGATTAAGATATTGCTGCGCGCATAAATTTTATTGAAATTGCAATGGAGGTCTTTGCTCCATGTAGAAACAAACTGTGCATTGGCCGTGAGTTTCCCTTTTACATTTTTATCCATCATCACTTCTTGACCGAAATTACCCAATTGAGTAAACACTTCCGTCACATCTAATTTTTTCATTTGTGCATCGCAAGAAATTAGGATACTATCGGGACGAGAGGCATCCATGGCCCCACTCATCAACACACTCCCTTCAAAAGCCTTAAAGGAAATTGCATTTCCATATAATATTTTATTGCGAAGTTCAAGTTGACCTTTCAGTTGCCAGGCTTGAAACTTTCGAAACGAAAGCACTCCAATTTGAACATTCAAGTTCATTCGAATTCGAGGACTAAAATCGAGTCGATACGCAGTATCGGCTGATGCCGCTAACGATTTATCCTCTAACAATTCATTCAGATCAAGATTACGACAGACAATTTTTGCATCACCATGAACCATTTCTTCTGTTGAAAGCAGATAGGCGTAAGCGTTATCAAAACTACCGTCCACTTTAAAATCGCTTCCGGCTGCTTTGCCTTGCATATCCGTTAATGTTAAACGATTTCCAACGAGTGACATGAAGCCTTGAATTCCAGAAAATTCTACACGGCTTTTCTTCAATTTGAACCCAGCGTTTTTCAATTCAATATTTCCACTGCTGATCCAACTGTTCGACTCTTTCACTCTTCCTTTTAACTGCGCATCTACTACAAGTTGACCCCACATTCCTTCTACTGTATCGGGCATATAAAATTTGCTAAGCACTTCTAGATTTACATTACTCTTTGCCGATACATTTATCCAAGGGTTGACAAAATCTTCCATCAACAAATTCAATTGAAAAGGTTGATTCTCCAACACTCCCTTCGCATTTGCAATTTGCAAACGTTCCACCGGACGAGACGTTGAAATTCGGTTTGCGTAACTTCCGTTAAAAGAAATATTGCTCAAGGTATATGAAGTTCCTTTGGGTGCTAAGGATGCTTTCTCAGTGCTAAATTGAGCCTGGATTAATGGAGATTCGTTCTCTCCAACTTGACCTTTTACTTGTAAGTCAAACTGAACAATTCCTGAATAATCATATTGCGACAATTTCTCGATATACACTCCAGGAATCAACGATAAAATTTCCTTCAATCCCGCTTTCTTACTCTTAATTCTTAGATCCATAAACGTAGATGTTTTCTCGTCTCGGAAAAACCCATCTACCCCAAACTCAAGTGCTGCCACCTTCAGCGTGCTCTCTTTAATTTCATACAATTTACGTTGGCGATCAATGTGAATGGTAAGATCGATGGTTGTTACTTTATGATGAATGTAATTTACACCATTCGTTTGAAATCGTTCCACCATCATGTTTCCGTTTCCACTTAAATCGTAAATATCGCTGGTGAAAAGTCCGGTCCAACTCATGTTCTCTGCAAAAAAAGAATAGTCGCGAGCTGTAGTAATCGTATGATAACGGATATTTGTTTCCTTCAAAATAATTTCTTGAAGTTGCAAATTGAATGTGCTGTTTTTATTTTCTGATTTCTTAAAAATATCATAATTCTCGTCTCCATTTTTATCTACAAAAAGATTGCACGATGCATTTTCGATACTTATACTTTTCAAGCGGACATCATCCGAAAAAACATCCCACCATGAAAAAAGAAGAAATACATTTTTTGCAACCAAGAGGGGTTCTTGATTTCCAATCGTTTTTTTTCCCTTTGTAATGACCTCTTGGAAGTTGACACTGGCATAAGGAAATTTACGCAAGAGAGAGAAGTCAATATCTCCCACTTGAACAGGAACCGTGAGATTCGCATTGATTTGTTCCACGGCGATCTCCTTTATTTTAGGACCAAAATACCATCCTAAAGCCAGCAAGATCATCAACAAACCACCTACTGCTGAAGCAATAATGACTAAAATTCTTTTTTGTTTACTCACATCACAAAATTATGGTTAGACTATTAATGAAATCTGCTTTCAATTATTGTCTTTGAACAATAAAATTGACAATATAGAAGAAGATTGAATCAGAAACGATTATACCGACGCTACAAATAAAAATTATCCAACCGATTAATGGTAAGTCAATGTAGGTCGGCATAATACCATAAATTTATTGAGCTAGAATTATATTATACAAGGTATTAGAAATACTTTAATGATTTTAAAAATTGATAAAATCGATAGGATTCACTGGACTACCATTATACCAAAGTTCAAAATGGAGATGCGGGCCGGTACTAAATTCGCCAGTATTTCCAATAATGGCTACTACTTCGCCTGCTTTAACATGATCGCCAATGCGCTTTAAAAGTGCCGAATTATGCTTATAAAAAGTAAAAATATTATTGCTGTGTTGGATTCCGATTACATAGCCCGTTTCACTCGTAAAATTCGACATAATGACGGTTCCATCCATGGCTGATTTAATTACTTCATTGGCGCCAGCTACGATATCGATTCCGAAATGCTTTTGAACCGTATTAAATTTGGTGGTGATAGTACCTTTTAGAGGCGTGAAAAAAGTGATACTGCCGATTCCAGTCGAAAATGACTTTTCTGCGGTTTCTTCCAATTCGAAGCGATCGGACCCTTCCATTTGCAAACGAAGCAGAGAATCCGACTCTGATTTATCCAATTTACGGATCGAATCGGTATAACCTAGGCTCGTTGAAGACGGATTATAAGAAGTTGTATCTACATTATCACTCAATACATTAAGTAAATTCGTTAAATATTTATTTTGAGCATTCATCTGATTATCAAGCGAATCGGCTTTTAAGCTGACGGTCAGTAAATTTCGGCGAATATTGACATCTGTATATCCAGGGATATATTCACGTAACGGTGTGAACGCAATTAAGTATAAGGTAAGTGTAATCAAGCTCAGAGCGAAAGTGCCCCCAAAAACGATAATATTCATAGGAGTAAGACGCAAGGCGAATTTCTCTTCCAAAGTCTGGTCGTTCATCACTACCAGTCGGAATTTGCTACGTAAATTCTTAACTATTTTTTTCCTTCGGGCTTTAAGAAGCGGCATATGTGCAAATATCGCAAAGTTCAGGCTTTCGACCGCTTGTTTCAATCCATATTCTGAAATAGCAGCATTCTATTGCAGAAATGACGAAATAATCGTTAAAAACGATAATTTATCAGGATTAACCCTGACAAAAACTTCGTTTTTCGTTAGCCCAAGGGGCAAATTATGCAAAGGCATAATTTGGGTTCAATCGTTATATTTGCATGCCTATACTAAAATAAAAAGTATTCAGTTTATTCTGGATAACATACCCAAATCTGCCTGTGAAAAGTTTGCGCTTTAATCTTCTTATTCTCCTAACGGTAATTCTTTGGGGAGGATGTAGTGTGAAGAAAAATAATATTATCAGTCGTGCCTACCATGGTACTACTACTCACTACAACTTCTATTTCAATGGTCGTGAACGCATGAAGCAAGGTGCTGCTACATTAGCGGCAGCGCATGAAGATAAGTATGACCGTGTTCTTTCAATTTTTAAAATAGGAGATCTCAACAAAGCCAAGGCCGTATTTCCAGATTTTGACGAAGCCATCAAAAAAGTTTCCATTTCAATTACCCGTCATTCCATCTATGTAAAAGGAAAGAAGGATCGTGCCATAAAGGAACATAACCGATGGATTCCGGAATGTTATATGGTGATTGGACAAAGTCAATTTTATAAACACGATTTTTGGACCGCGATTGAGACCTTTCAATACATCAGCTCGGAATATCAAGATGATGAAATTCGTCCGCTGGCTTTAATATGGTTAACGCGATCTTATTTAGAGTTAGGAAAGATGACCGATGCAGAATATTTGCTCGATTATTTAAAAGCCGATAAAAAACTTTCGGTAAAGCTTACAGGATATTACCATGCTGTTTTGGCACAATACCATTTGCAAAGAAATGATGTAACTCGAGGTGCGGAAGCATTGAAGATGGCTGCTGCCAGTTCAAAGAAAAAAGACGACCGAGCACGATATTATTTTATTCTTGGTCAATTACAACAAAAAGCAGATTCATTACCACAAGCATTTTTAGCTTATCAGAATGTGATTAAGTTAAATCCACCTTATGAATTGGCCTTCAATGCACGCATTAACCGTGCACGTTGTTTTGATGCAGGAAGTGGAAAGTCGGCACTCGTGAAAAAGGAGTTGCAAAAAATGTTGAAGGATGAGAAGAACAAAGAATATCGTGATCAAATTTATTATGCCTTAGCCGGTGTTGCTAAACAAGAGCACGATGAACCTTTGGCCATTGACTTATTGAATAAGTCGGTGCAAACATCTACTTCCAATACCACTCAAAAAGCAGTAAGTTATTTAGAGTTAGGTAATATATATTTAGCACAACCGAATTACATGCCCGCTGCAGCTTACTATGACAGTTGCTTGACTAACTTAACCAATGATCATCCGGAGTATGCCGATATCCAAGCGAAGAGAAATAGTTTAGATCGATTGGTAAAAAATTTAAAGATCATCATCAACGAAGACAGTTTACAACAATTAGCTTCGTTATCTCCTGAGCAACGTGCAGAAATAATTGGAAAAATTGTGGAAGCAGAAGATGCCGAAAAGGAGCGTCTGAAAATTGAGAAAGAAAATGAACAGCGTGTTGAAGAGCAAGAAGTTTTAGAGGAAAAATCGTTGCGAAATCAACCACGTTCCTTAACAACGCCCGCATCCGCAACTGCGGGAGCTTGGTATTTTTATAATCCTTCGGCGATAAGTTTCGGTCTAAGCGAATTTTTGAAGCGATGGGGAAATCGTAAATTAGAAGATAACTGGAGAAGAAGTGAAAAAGACTTAGTGATAGGAGAAGTAGCAGAAACGGTGACTGTGGATAGCACGGTGAACAATCAACAAGCACTTAATGATTCCATTGCTAAACTTGATTCTAAATCGAGAAAAGAGGCATACCTCGGTCAAATTCCAACTTCATCAGGGCAGATTGAAGCTTCTAATTCAAAAATTATTGAAGCCTATTATAATTGTGGAATCATCTACAAGGAGCAGTTGTCCAATGTTCCGGAGAGCAATAAGAGTTTCGAAACTTTAGATCAACGCTTCCCGAGTAATAAATTTAAATTGCCTTCGTACTACAATTTATATCGTTCGTACAGTGCGATGAAAGATTCGGTGAAGGCGAATGTGTATAAGAATTATATACTCGCCAATGCACCGGAGTCAGATTATGCACGATTGATTTTAAATCCGAATTTTTATTTAGAGATGAAACGTAAGTCGGAAGTGATCGAAGTGTTTTACGAAAACACCTACCGCGCTTATTTGAATCGACAATATGCATTGGTAATTGAGCGAAAGCAATATGCCGATGAGAGTTTTCCTGTTAACAATCCTTTGTCGCCCAAGTTTTCATTTTTGAAAGCAATGGCTGTTGGGAAAACGAGAATATTAAATGATTTTCAATTTGAGTTGGAAGATGTGATTCGTCGTTATCCAAAAGATTCGGTAAGTATAAAAGCGAAAGAAATATTGGATTATATACAAGGAAATAATATTCAGAAAACAACGCTCGATACTGCAGCGGTGGACACGAATAACCTTAAAGACCCGTTTGCAGCTTCTGCAAAATATATTCATGATGTAGATGCTTTGCACTTCTTTGTGATTTTATCTCCCAAAGGTTTGATACAATCGGCAGAACTAATTACTAAGATTAAAGCATTCAATTCGAGAGATTTTTCCAACCTTCCGCTTACTGTTAATAATGGAAATATTGATTTAAACAT
>JBJXGU010000121.1:0-3827 GCA_046160245.1 Bacteroidia bacterium | reverse complement strand
AGAATGCAAATCGATTATCTACATGAACAAATTCAGCAAGTAGAAGTTCTATTTGAAAAAACGAATCCATGGTTTTCGCTACAAAGAAAACTCATCTACAAACATCGTGTCGGATATCAAATCCATGGCGAACAACATATGGTTTTATCCGATGCTTCACGCTTTGAAATCAATGTAAAATTCATTCCATAAAAAAATATAAATGCCCATCTCCTTACTCCTAGGATTCTGGTTAGGAATCCTCCAACTTCCTGATGCATCCTTACCCTTTCAATTTGAAATAAAGCAGCATGATGGAACATCGGTCATGATTATTCACAATGCGGATGAACGAATTATTTGTGATGAAATTACAATGCAAGGGGATTCCATCTTCATCAAACTTCCACTCTACAACTCCGAATTTCGATTGAAGGTTGGGAATGAATCGTTAACTGGAAATTGGTATAACCACGGAAGAAAAGTGCCAACTAGTATTCCATTTACGGCAACTAAAAATGTAGAACATCGCTTTCCCGTTTCCTCCAACATTTCTTCTCCAATTCTATTAGAAGGATCTTGGGAAACATGGTTTGATGCAGGTACCGCCGATTCATCATTAGCCATCGGAAAATTTAAAAGAAATGGAAATAAAGTATTCGGAACCTTCTTAACTGAATCAGGCGATCATCGATTTTTAGAGGGAATCGTTGATCATGATAGTTTAAAACTAAGCGTATTTGATGGAACCCATGCTTATTTATATTTAGCAAAAGTACAAGGCGAAGAAATGCAAGGGATGTACTACGCCGGGAATTCTTACAAAGCACCTTTTCGAGCCAAAAAAAATAATTCTATCCAACTCAGGGATCCATCCACCCTAACTCAAGCCATTGGAGAAATTAATTTTACATTTCCAGATGTAGACAGCAATATGATTTCACTAACGGATGTGGGGTACCGTCATCATGTGAAAATAATTCAACTCTTTGGAACTTGGTGCCCCAACTGCATGGACGAAAGTATTTTTTTAGATAGTGTTTATTCTGCTCGAAAAGAGGAAGGTTTAACTATTTTTGGATTGGCATTTGAGCGTTCATCCGATTTCAATATCGCAAAAAAAGGAGTCATGAAAATGCAAAAGCGATTAAATATTCACTATCCATTATTGATTGCAGGAACCAATAAAAAAGGAGATGTACAAAAAGTTTTACCATCTATACAAAATTTTTTCTCCTATCCGACAACCTTATTTGTCGATCGAAAAGGGAATATTGTAAAGGTTCATAGCGGATTTTCAGGTCCTGCTACGGGTGAGGAATGGGAAAAATATAAATTCGACTTCAATAGAACACTTGATCGCCTTTTACGCTAATTATTTATCTGAATATCAATAATTTAAATTGAATTCGTTAACCCTTTTTAACCCAAAAATCAAGTTAAATATCTCTTTAGCTCTATTCAACCATTTCCATTCACCTATAAATGCGGTCTATCAACCCTATTTTATTGTTCATTAACCTATAAGTGAGAAGGACTACCTTAAGTTTTTCGGATATTTGGAGGCGAAAAACATGCAAATGTTCTTCTTCAGAAAACCCTTAAAAAAATTATTCTAACACACACAAATTCCTCTCTTTTCAGAATTTAATCTTTCTGAAACAAATCAAAAAACAACACATGAAAAAACAATTACTATTTTGGATTACCTTACTAATGTTTCCATTTTTAGGTTACTCACAGTGTACAACAACTAATGCGACCTCTTGCGTTTGTAAAGATGGTACTACCAATTGCGATTTATTACCAGACATTCATGTAGCTCCACCACCCCTCAGTGTTTACGGATCAAGTGGACACGTAGAATATCCACAAGTTTGTAACCCTCCTTGTAGTGGTAATGACGGACGCCTTCGTGTATCTGTATCTACTCCTAACGTTGGATTTGGTCCTTTAGAAGTTCGTTCAACAACTACTGCGATTTGCGGTACGGATACTTTCTACAATGTAGCAAGTAATTTTGTTTGTCCGAATGGACAACCATTAAAAACAATTTTAAATCAACGAGTATACCATAAAACCGGAAACACGATGTCTTATTACAATCGCTACGCCGGAACGATGACGTATCACCCAAGTCATGGACACATGCATGTGGATGATTGGGGTATTTACACGCTTAGAAATGCAACATCAGATCCAAATCCGCTGAACTGGCCTGTAATTGGTACGGGTTCTAAGCTTGCGTTCTGTTTGATGGATTATGGTTCATGTTCTACGTATAACGGACATTGTACTGATAGTGCCGGAAACAGTTTGAGTAATGCTAACTTCCCGAACTACGGTTTAGGTGGTGGTAGTTACGGATGTTCGCCAACGATACAAGGTATTTCTTCAGGTTATACAGATATCTATTATCAATCTTTAGATGGGATGTGGATCAATTTACCTCCCGGATTATGTAACGGTACTTATTGGATCGTTATCCAATTAGATCCGTACAATTATTTCTTAGAGAGTAATGAAAATAATAATGTGATGGCTGTACAGGTGATCTTGTCACAACAAGGAGGATCTACTCCTACAATTACAGCCAGCGGATCGACTTCATTTTGTGCGGGTGGAAGCGTCTCATTAACTGCAACAGCCGGAACAAATTATTTATGGTCGAATGGAGCTACAACACAATCCATCACTGTTAATCAATCAGGAAATTACAGCGTAACCGTTAGTAATGGCACCAACTGTTCTGCTACTTCTTCAGCCACTACGGTTACTGTTTCACAAATTCCAGTAACTGCTTCTGCATCCAACACATCCATTTGCGCAGGTGATTTAGTGCAATTAACTTCTACCGCTACAACAGGAGGTACATCTAACCAACCTCTCGCATTTTCAAATAGCACTGTTGTCCCAATTCCGGATTATCCGGCGGCAGGAGTTACCAGTTCAATAAATGTAAGTAATATAAATCCTACAACGTTGAATTCAAATTCTGTAGTATCTGTACGAATTAATCTTACACATACGTACGACGGTGATTTATTAGTTCAATTAATTTCACCTTCTCAAAACACGATTAACTTAAGTAATCGTCGTGGTGGAAGTGGCGACAATTTTAACAATACATTATTCACTTCAACTGCTGCACTTTCTATTTCACAGGGATCTGCACCTTTTAGCGGATCTTATCGTCCTGATGGAGCATTTTCATCGTTAACCGGAAATGTTAATGGAACATGGGTTTTAAAGGTGACTGACTTAGCGGGTACTGATATCGGTACTATCAACAGCTGGACATTAACTATTAATAACGTTGTTCCAACTACGCTAAGTTATAGCTGGAGTTCTAATCCTGCAGGATTTAATGCAGCTACACAGAGTACAAGCGCGACTCCATCAGCAACTACTACTTATTCAGTGGTGGCTACTGAAAGTGGTACAGGATGTACAGGAACAAATACAGTTACAGTAAATGTTGGAAACAATTTGAATGTAACTGCAAATACTCCGGCTCCAATTTGTGATGGAGCTAGTGCTACTCTTTCTGCGAATGGAGCAGATAATTATTCATGGAGTCCAAGTACAGGTTTAAGTGCAACAACCGGTGCTAATGTTACTGCTAATCCATCACAAACCACCAACTACATGGTGATTGGTACAAGTGCAGGATGCGTAGATACTTCTTATGTAACAGTTGTTGTAAACACGCCGCCTACCATTACGAATACAGGAAATGTTAGTATGTGCGCAGGGAATTCCGTAGTACTTCAAGCTACGGGTGCTTCCAATTTAAGTTGGAGTCCGGCAACGGGTTTAGATGTTACCGCTGGAAATTTAGTAAATGC
>JBJXGU010000120.1:0-2992 GCA_046160245.1 Bacteroidia bacterium | reverse complement strand
CAGCGCTACCTTGCATAAAAACTCTTTGTCCACTTTTGATTGAGTTTATAGCTTCTATTGCAGTGCGGTATTTCATTCTCGTGTGATTACAATTTATTTATAAAAAAAATTAAAACTCTCATAAAATACGAAGAAAGAAATTAAAAGAGAAACACCCAACTTTAAACCCATTGACAAAAGTGTTCCAAAAAATGTAGCAAAGCCCGAACGTGTAGCATCACTTGTTGATTTTCCTGCTAATCGATCTCCTACAATGGCGCCAATGATCATTCCGAGAATCATCCCCACGGGAGTGAAGAAAATTCCCAATACCATTCCAATGATACTACCCAAAATTCCTTGCTTGGTTGCACCATACTTTTTTGCAAACCAAACCGGCAACATATAATCTATTACCACAATCACTACGGTGAGTAATCCATAAACGATAAGCGTAGATTTTTCGAAAGGATGCGAAACCCATTGTATCATCCACATGGCAATATAATTAAGAGGGGTTCCGGGCAATCCGGGAATGATACATCCTATCACACCAACAATGGAAAGGAGAATAGCAAGTGAAATAATAACGATGTCCACAGAAACTTAAATTTAGAAATAAATTCTTTTGCTAAGATACAAGGTTAATGCAAACAAAAAGTCCTGGAATACAATCCCAGGACTTTTTGAAAATAGATAATAATTATTAATTTTTCTGAATCGATCCGCCAACAGAACCCTTCTCATTGAAGAGTCTATAATGATATAGACCAACTGACAAAGTACTCAAATCCATTTGAACTTGTTGTTCACCTGCATTTCGATTTCCTAATGCCGCTGATGAAATTAGTTTACCCATCGAGTCATACATCTCAATGGATAAGGCACCTGCAGTTTGCAAATAAAGTGGAATGGTAATAAATCCATTACTTGGATTTGGATACGCGTTAGTTGTATAAATTCCGCTTGGGTTATTCTCGTTCAAGGCAGTTACCAAATCATATTTAATTTGTGCTTGAGTAGCACTCGCTGTTAAATCGCTCAACTCATCTCCTGCAATCAAAGCGAATGCTACCACAGTTGAATCACCGGGAGCCAAAGTAAACGGACCAGTGCTGACTACATCAATAACATCATTACCTGTTCCTGCACCACCTGCGGTTGCGCGCTGTGTACTCAACGACAAATATTTTTCATTAGTATCAAATCCATTCGATAGATCTAATCCTCCAGCACCTCCTGTAATATTATCAATAGCATTATGAATAAATGGTCCGGGAGTTAACACCTTTGTTCCCCCATATAAACCATTTGCATCGGTACAATAAACATAACCCATTTTTAATGCTGCATCCTCATCCCCTTTATTATTGGCAAATGTTTGAATGTCCCAATCAGAAAATATTCCAGCGTACAAATTACTTTGAGTACTATTACCATTATTGCGAATCGTATATTCAAAAATATGAAACTTTGTAAATGGAGAAGATGACCACGACATCGTACGATAACCTACTAATAATCCCATTGGATTTGAATTAAGATTATCATTGAATTTTCCATATGTATCAAAATCCGACCAAATACCCGGCTCATATTTCTGAATGGTAGTTATAGGTAAGAAGTCATTATCCGTTCCTGTAGCGCCACGTACATTATCCGCAACACTACTGCTCTTACCAATCATCAGACCTGTTTCATAAGTAATGGTTCCTTGAGCATTATAATCAAATCCTAATCCTTCCGCCTGACCGGTTCCATTGTAACTAATTCGACCTTTACTTGAATTCGTTGTATGTACATCGTTGATGGTAATGTTTAAATAATCAACGTTGATGGTAACTTCGAAAATTTCAAAGTCATTATATAATCCATCTTGGTAAGTTACTTTAAACCTCACCAAAACATTTTGCGGTGCATTCGAATTAATCTTCACCACATATGGATCTGAATTATTATTGGTAACACCCAATGTTGGAATGGCTCCTAGTGTGGTTGTACCATCTACTATAGTTACATATGGAGAAATTACAGTTAGTGTAGCAATTAAATTAGTAGTAGGATCAAGATAGTTGGTAAAATCAGAAGTGATAAACATACTATCATTTACCACTAAAATATTATCATTATTATCGGTGATTACACGATTACTCATTCGAACTGAAGGGCCAGACAAAGTCAAAGCATTTAAAAAATTAATTCTTCCTGTACCTAACATATTCGGAAATCCTGCATTTCCCGGAACTCCATAAATATTATCTGCAGTAACGCGAAGCTGCTCCCCCACTTGTAATGCGGTATAGCTTGGGAAAAATGATTTTACTACCGCTGCACAACCTGCAGCTACAGGAGAGGCCATCGATGTTCCGCTTTGAGCAGCATACGTATTATTAGATTGAGTAGCGAAGATGTTATTTCCTGGTGCACACACATCAACAGTAGCTCCATAATTAGAAAACCCTGCCTTTGCATCTGAAGAAGTAGTTGCAGCAATACTCAACACATTATTATATGCAGCCGGATAAAAATTCGCACTTGAACTATTATTTCCTGCTGCGCAAACTACTAAACTGTTTTTATTGAAGGTTGCATAATCCACCGTGTTTTGTCCGAATGAACTTCCACCTTCACCACCCCATGAATTATTAATTACTTGACAACCGTGATCGGCTGCATAAACAATTCCTTCATACGCTTGGGTAAGTGCCCCTGTTGCATCTGCAATTTTCACAGGTAAATACTTGCAATAAAAACCGGGTGCAGCTACACCAATTCCGTTATCGGTAACCGCAGCAGCACAACCCGCAACATGTGAACCATGATTGTTTGCATTCGTTTCTGGAGTATTGTCAGTCTCACCTAAATCCCAGCCTTGAAAATTATCAATGTACCCATCTGCATCATCATCTATACCATTAACAGGATCTGCATAATTAATTTTTAAATTTGCAACTAAGTCCGGATGATCTAAATCAGTACCTGTATCAACAATTCCAATTACGGTATTCGTATC
>JBJXGU010000119.1:0-5212 GCA_046160245.1 Bacteroidia bacterium | reverse complement strand
CCGATTCATATGACAGCAAATAGTATATTTAACTTGAAAACAAACTAATAAATATTTAGCTCTGTAAAATCTATCAATTATGAAATACAATTCTACTTTCAATTTATCAAAAACAAAAATGCAGAATCTCTTTGCTACGTTTTTACTTTGCTTTTTGCTGCAAGGAAATCTCTTTGCTCAAGCGCCAAACCGAATCAGTTACCAAGCGGTAATGACGGACACATCTGATTTACCAATTTTAAATTCTGCTGTTGGAATAAAAATTAGCATACTTCAAGGCAGCTCCTCTGGAACTCCGGTTTTTATAGAGACCCATACAACAACAACCAATGGTATTGGATTAATTAGTTTGCAAATTGGTGCTGGTACTCCAGTACTTGGCACTATTGGTAGCGTTGATTGGTCCCTAGGTCCCTATTTCGTAAAAACAGAAACGGATCCCAACGGTGGATCATCTTATACCATTGTAGGAACTTCTGAATTATTGAGTGTTCCTTATGCACTTTACTCAGTGAATGGGGTGCCTGGTCCTGCAGGTGCAACTGGTGCAACAGGACCACAAGGTGCACAAGGGCCGCAGGGTAATACAGGTGCAACGGGTGCTACTGGAGCGCAAGGACCACAAGGTGCAGCAGGAGCAACAGGAGCAACAGGAGCAACGGGACCACAAGGTGCAACTGGTGCAACGGGAGCAGCAGGTCCACAAGGAGCAACAGGCGCAACGGGAGCTACGGGTCCACAAGGTCCAATTGGTGTTACGGGTGCTACAGGCCCTCAAGGTCCAACAGGAGTTGTTTCTTTGCATACATTTACTGGTCCAATTGGATCTATTGCTGCTTCTTCCGCAGTCTATGTTTTAGTAGGAGGTTCTGCGATTGTTACTATTACAGCTGGACAAAAAATTGTAGGAGTTGCTTCCGCTCCGTTAGCAGTAGGATCAGGTGTAACTGCTGCACGAATTGGGATGTGCTATGCTCCTTCTCCTGCGGGTACTCCCGTTACTAATTTCGTAGGTTCTGCTTATAGTAGCTTTGAAATAGACACAAACAGGGGTTCATTCTCTGCTTCTGCGTCCATTTCAGGCTTACCTGCTGGTACTTATTTTGTCGGAATGGGTATCATGAATTTTGGCGTTGCCGCTATTGCAGATACTGATTATGTAAATGGTTGGGTAATGGTTGTGAACTAGCTTCTGTCCCGCAGTACTGCGGGATTCAAGCTTCAAGCATCAAGCATCAAGGTCAAGCTTCTAGTCTAGCTTTGCTAATTAATTAAAAAGACTATTTCTCACAAAAGAATCATCACTCAAGGTTTTTAAAAAATTGAGTAGATCTGTTTTTTCTTGTGTAGATAAATTTAACGGTTGCACCAAACTACTTTTATTTAAATGAGGTTGTCCGCCGCTGTTGTAGTGATCAATGACCTGTTGTAATGATGTAAAACTTCCATCGTGCATGTATGGAGCGGTAAATGCAACATTTCGTAAAGAAGGAACTTTAAATCTTGCTCGGTCTTGCGGTAAATTAGTAAGTCGCATTCTACCGCTATCTGCATAATTTAGATACAAGCCATTATTTTCAAAAGTATAATTTGTAAAATTAAATCCAGTGTGACAGGAGCTGCAATTTGTTTGTGAGCTATTGAAAAGTTGATACCCTCTTAATTCACTGGCAGTAATGGAATAATGTGTACTGTCGTTTAAATATTTATCAAAACGGCTGTTGCCGCTGATTAAGCTTCGCTCAAAAGTAGACAGGGCACGCGTAATCACAAAGGCATCCAGCGTCCTTCCGTAAGCCAATTGCGCTTGCTGATTATAACTAGTGTTCAGTTTCAGTTTGTCGATGATATCGAGCATGTTTGTGTTAAATTCATTATGCTCTTGGATGGGTACCAATACTTGCATTTCCAAGGTCGCCACGCCGCCGGCACGCGTGAAATAAGGATGATACCCGATATTTGACAACGAAGGCGCGTTGCTGCTGCCAAGGGCATTGTTATCACCTAGACTCAATGCAACACTATCACTAAAAGCAAATTCTTGTTTATGGCAAGAAGCGCAACTTATTGTATTGTTTTTTGAGAGTTGTTTTTCATAAAATAGCTGCTTCCCCAATTCCCATCGAGCCATGGTAAAATTATTGTCGACAGGAAAGTCCATCGACGGAAAACCCGGCGGAATAATTAATACCGCCTCTACTCCATCGTTCGATGTATCCTTTTCACATCCGCTAAATAAAACACCAGAGAATAAAAAGAGCGCTACTATTTTAACCGATAGTCTATTCACTTTTATTGAATGGTTATTCTTCGATTTGAAAGGTTCGAATTACGGCTATAAAACTGCAGTATGTATACCCCTTTCGCCAAATCAACAACATTAATTTCATTACGAAGATTTAATCCATCTTCAAATACGATGTTACCTAATAGGTCAACAATCACTAATCGATCTGCTGTTGAATTATTATCATTGAAGTTGATGAAAAGTTTCTCTGATGTTGGGTTTGGGTAAATAGAAACATTTAATTCTTCAGCGGAATTGTTTGATAAGCCTGTTGCTGCAGAACTTGGGCTAAACACAAAATCTCTAAAATTTTGTAGTAAGGTTAAGTCAGTCGCATTTGCACCGTGATCAAAGGGACCCGAAGCGACACTTATATTTTTTACCGCTTGAATGTAATCTGCGTTCAGATTAATAAAAATATTGTTTCCACCCGTATTTACTCCGGTAGCCATTTGTGTTTGCTGAAAATAATTGGCATTTCCTAAACTTTGCATCGAATAAGATGTAGTTAAATTAGGTCCGGCCTGACCTTCAAGTACTGCAAAGAAATAGCCTGAAACCCATCCCCAATGCATGGGAGGTGATTGAAAAGAAAGTGGACCACCTACAGGTTGTAGAGACGGATCGGCATTATTTAAAGATGCATCTACACCAATGGAAAACTTGATTCCTTCCACAGATGTCACATTAAAATTTCCTAAACTTTCTACAATATTTGCATCAGCATGGACCAAAATATATTTGCTAGGAATCGAAATCTCCTGACCACCGTCATGAATGATTATGATCCCGGAAATATAATAGTCCAATCGAGACACATTAAAATTCTGCATTAGGTTATTTTGAGAAGCCTGATTAAATGCAAAACTCGAATTTCCCAACTTGTGCGTAACGGTTAAAAATACATTTTGCTGCGCTTTAGTAGTCGTTATAACGAATAGTAAAGCAATTGAAAGTAGTAGTGATTTTAGCATTTTAATTTGTTTTAGGTTATCATGAAGATGCTCCCATCTAGAGTAGCAATACAAATTTGCATATTTATTCTCGTTTTTCCAAAGAAAATGCTAACAAACAAGGAAATACGAGGAATTTGGCTAGTTTTTGTCGGTTATGTATGCTCCATTTGCTCTTTAAACAGTTAATAGCTCGACCGATTTAATAAGCCCGCAAAAGGCTAAATACCTACATTAGCCTTGTCATGCCTCATCTCCACACATTTTCAAATTCAATATATTGAATTGCTAACTGAGAATGGAGATGAATGATTATTGCAGAATTAATTTTCTTATTTCCGTATGGTTATTAGCGTCTGTGATTGTCAAAAAGTAAATACCATTAGTCATTTCATTTCGGTCAAAGGTAAGTTCAGTCCCCGAGTAAATCATCGATTTTATTTTCTTTCCAGAAATATCAGTTATAGTAACGGTTGTGCTTTGTTGTTGCTCCTTAAAAATAATAGTGGTGAAAGTATTGAAAGGATTTGGGTAGACGTTAAATGATTGTTGATTGGAAGCGGATTGAATCCCCGTAGTAATCGTTAGTCGCTTTTTTATTTCACCACAAAACTCGCTAAATAAATAACAAATTCTATTGGGAGATGCGACTACATCGTATGGCTCATTAGCAACTAAATTAATACCGGTCGTTTCGGTTTGCCAGGTCAATCCATTGTTTAACGTGAATGCCACATTTCCGATCTCGTTTGCAGCTATACAGAAATTGCCATTTGTCGCAAAATCAAACGCGTTTGGAAAACTAAATTGTTGCGGAAAAGTAAGACCACCATCGCTTGTTTTATAAAGAAGCGCACCATCTGAAAAATATCCGTTTAAGGAATCTTTAAAATTGAAAACAGAGCAAAAGAATCCTAGATTATTATTTATGTAATTCCACGTGTTTCCTCCATCAGAGGTTTTTAATAATCCGAATCCTCCATCCATATATCCTGTCAATTCATCAAAGAACTGCAAATTTTGACCATCGGCTAAGGTGTCTATTACAATATTGAAATTAGCTCCATTGTTTTCAAACTTGCGAAGTCTCGCTGCATTATTAAGAAAAAATCCGGTAGAATCATTCAGCACGCAAAGGGCCTGCACAACAAAAGAAGCGTCCAGGTTGTAAGTAGTATAGGTAGCAAAGCCATCCTCTGTTTTAAGCAACATTCCAGGCACACCGCCTTTAACGATATAGCCTTTCACGCTGTCAATCATTACTATTTTATTGATGAATCCCCATCCGGCAATGTATCTTTTATTCCAGGTGATACCCCCATCGTTGGTCCGCAAAATTACAGCTCCGCCGGTATCGGATGCGGCGACATAACCTGTAAAGTCAGTTGGAAAGGCGGCGTCAAAGAACTGAGCATTGTTATCCTGATAAACCGTAGACCATTGTGCTACGCAGTTTGTTATTGTTGCTTGCGTTATTAGGCTAAGCAAAATGAAGGCATAAATTTTTTTCATGATAATTTAGTTTTGGGATGCTGTAGATCGAATATTTGTTGTACAAAACTAGTTCATTGAGCAGGTTACCTTCAAATTTTTCAGGTAGACATGAGGTGTACAAGCGCTTAAAAATAGTAGTCGGCGTGTAAACAATTGGACATTATTGAAGATTTAGAATGAAATCGGTGAGATTATCTTCCGTATTCAATTGTAATTTTTTGCGAAGTCGGTAGCGTGCGGTTTTTACGCTATCGGCAGAAATATTTAAAATATCGGCCATTTCTTTAATGGACAATCCCATTTTTATGAGGGCGCTCAGCTTTAAATCGTTCGGACTAATGTCGGGATAAGCCTGCTTTAATCGAGCATAAAAGTTCTTGTTGATGCTTTCAAACGAAGCATTAAAATGCGACCATTCTTTATCATGGTTCAGTCCTTTGTTGATGATTTTATGGAGTGGATGGTCGTTCGTAGCACC
>JBJXGU010000118.1:0-15138 GCA_046160245.1 Bacteroidia bacterium | reverse complement strand
CAGAATCATCTGCCGCCTTAGGCTTCGGATTCCGTTGCGGATTTTTGGGAATGTTGCACATGGAAATTATTCAAGAGCGCTTGGAAAGAGAATTCGATATGACGGTAATTACTACCGTTCCTAACGTTTCGTATTTTGCTTATCTATTAAACGGAACCGAATTCATTGTAAATAATCCAAGCGATTTTCCAGATCCAAGCCGACTCGATCGCATTGAAGAACCTTATATTAAAGCTTCCATCATCACCAAAGCCGATTTCGTTGGACCTGTGATGAGCCTTTGTATTAATAAACGAGGTGAAATTGTAAACCAAAGTTACCTTACCACCGATCGAGTAGAATTGGTTTTTAATATGCCACTTGCCGAAATCGTTTTTGATTTTTATGATAAGCTTAAGTCCATTTCTAAAGGATATGCTTCTTTCGATTATCATATGATTGGTTATCGTCAAAGTCATCTCGTTCGTTTAGATATTAAGTTAAACGGCGAACCCGTTGATGCGCTTTCTGCATTAATACATCGCGATCACGCATTCACTTTTGGAAAGAAAATTTGTGAAAAGTTAAAAGAGTTAATCACTCGTCAACAATTCGAAATTATTATTCAAGCCGCTATCGGAGCAAAAATCATTGCACGCGAAACGGTGAAAGCATTACGTAAAGATGTAACGGCAAAATGTTATGGTGGTGATATCTCTCGTAAACGCAAATTGTTGGAAAAGCAAAAAGAAGGAAAGAAGAGAATGCGCCAGGTAGGGTCAGTTGAAATTCCACAAGAGGCATTTTTGGCTGTATTGAAGCTGGATTAGCAACCACCAGTTTTAAATGTCGCGTCTTACCAGAAGCTAGCAGCAACCTGTTCATATCTCTTCTAAAAAGTCAGATTATTTCGCCGCATCCCTTTTTACTTTTGAAGCATGAGAAATAAAAGTATTGGCATTATAGTTTTTCTTTTTTTGCAGATGGTTGCATCGGCACAAGACACACTCAAAAACACTTCGATTTTATTAATTCCTTTTCAACTTGAATTTTATTTGAGTGATGCAGAGCGCGATATTATGGCGCAAACGAAAAGGAGTCCGGAGGAGTATAGAAATTATTTTCGCAAGACATTAGATTTAAAAATTCAAGGGGAGTTAGAAGTACTCGGTCCTTGTATTAGTCTTTTGCAAGATACTTCAAGTAACGGCCGAAAACTTTTAGAAATGTTTTACGGAAAAGCAGGATACAGTTATGCAGATCCAGTGGGTGTCAGAACGTCATCCAAGAGCGAAATCAAAAAACAAAAAAAGAGATTCGAACTGCATCCTGACGCTCAAACGGCACCGCAAACTATCACCACACGAGGAGATTCAAAATTTATGCAATTGGAAATGCGTGATACTTCTTTTCTAAATTATTTATTTCAGTTGTATCAATCCGATTATATAGTAAGCATCAATCAATTCGAAATAAAAACAAATTACAATTCTTGCATCGACATTGCCAATAAAATTTACCGAAGAGAATTGTTAATTCACTATTCTATTTTAAAAGCCAACGGAAAACAGGTACGAGGGAATTTTTGCATGGAATTTTTCCCATCGTCTACCAATAGTGATCGGGAAATTGTGGAGCGTACGTTTCCGGGCATTGCTACTACTATTCATAAAGAATTGGCAGAGGAAGTTGGACGATAGTTGTTCAGTAGGCAAGGATTTTTTTGAAAAATAGTATTTGTAGTACGCTATTGGTCGCGAAGCCTCGCGATGAGCTGCTAGCTTCTAGCTACTAGGAGCGAAATGATATGGCTTCGAATTGAAAACAAGCTTCAAGCTTCAAGTGTTATGGGATAGAAATGATTCTACAGTGCTATGGGGCGGGATTTTTATAATAAATTTCGTTTTCAAAATGATCCTAATATAGAACCTGCCTGCTGCAGGCAGGCGCGGATGACACTGATAACTCGGATTATCATGGATTCCCCGCGCCCCTTGCGTCTTCCTTGCGTTCCTAGCGGTTATGCTGCAAATAATATAAGAGCTAGAATTTTATAACCTCTCAACAAATAAATTTCGCATTTAGTGCCTGCCTACCGAAGCTTTAGCATAGGTAGGTTAATTCGTTTTTCGCGTCACCGAAAGTTCGTAACCTTCTCAAATTTATTTAGCTCCGCCTTTTATCAAATGATTAAAAAGCTGTTCAGATATCGAATAATTTTTATCCATAAAATAATATTGTCCACCCCAGGAATAGGTTACAGATCGGTATTCTTTCACCTGATCCCCTTCCGTTATTCGTAACAAAGTGATAACACGATTGGGCTCTATGATTCTTTCTATACTTCTGCTAATCTTGTCGGGAGTAAGAAGGATGAGAGGTTTTGACTCCACACCTGTACTTACGGGTTTATCCACCTTCCAAACATCGTTTCCATCTTCACCTTTTCCTGGCTGAATTTTTTCGGTTCCCGTTTGTACATCAATTCCAATGGTTGGATCACTTCCAACAGAAGGTTTATTTTTTGGGTTTGGATCGTCACCACCATTCACAGGCAATGCATTTACCATTTGTTGGAAAGAATCCACTTCATTCAACTTTGCAACTGGTGGCGTTGGTTTTGGTGACTCAACTATTTCTACTTTTTTCTCTTGAGGTGGGGCAGGAGGTGCAACCGCAATTTCAGATGGAGTTGGCTTATTTAATTTCCTTTCCTTCTCTTTTGCTTTTTGTTCTAACACTTCCTCTTTGGCTTTTTGCTCAAGAATTTCTTCTGTTTCGGTGAGCAAGGATAAAATGGAGCGAGTGTAATCCGTGTCGTAACCAATTTCATCCAACTCAGGCAAATATTTGATAGAAGCTACGGGCTGATTATAAATCACAATGTTTACGCCTTCATACTGCTTAAACAACCGTACACCAATTTTGTAGGAATCGAATCCGAACTTTCTTCGTTCTTCCGGAACTGTAGTATTTACTTGAATGGACTTCGTTATGTAGCCGGGTTTTGTGAAATCAAGTTGGTAGTCGGCATTGTATTCCAACCGCATATTCATATTCTTCTGTCCTTTAAAAGCTCCCACAGTTTCGCCGCCTCGTCGCAAATACACGATAGTTTGATCAAAATCGCCATTCACCACTACAAATTGAATGGGCATAGGAAGATATCGAACTCCGCCAGAGAACTGTGATTTCCCCTCTAATGAGGCAAATACCAACATGATAATAAATAAGTAGCGGTTCATTAAATCAAAGTTAGGCAAATTCAAATTTCTTTCAAAGCATAAATTGTTATTTAATTTATAGAATAATCTACTTAAAAAGAGGTCATCTTATCTATTTTTGCAATCCAACCAAAATTATTAAATATCAATACGTGAAAATAAAAAAGACCCTCCCCAAATTATTCTTCTTATTAACTACTTTAATCAGCACTACCTTTAGTTCAGCACAAACTATTCTACAAGCCGGCGACATTTCCTTTTCAGGATATATTACCGCCGATGATAATAACGTAACGCAAGATGATGTTATTTCATTTGTGTTATTAAAAGACATCGATGTTAATACGGTGATCAATTTTACTGATTTCGGCTGGACCGACGCCAATACATTTCAAACACCGAATGCTTGTGGAGCCAGCACCGGAGCTCTTTCTGATGGAATCATACAGTGGCAAAGCACAACAGTTTTATATTGTGGAACACAAATAAGCATCAATTGCCGAAAAGCATTAACGGCCAATTTGGGAACAGTAACTCCCGTTCAAAGTACATTTAATAATAGCAATGTGTACGTGAGTCTCAACGGAAATGGCGATCAAGTTTTTGCTTATCAAGGAACAGTAAGTGCGCCTGAATTCATTGCTGCCATTAGTATCAATCGGGCTTGGGATGTGGTTTTAGACAGTTGCGAATTAACATCCAATAAATCCACTTTGCCTTCATTACTTTCAACAATAGGACTTGCTTTTCCTTCCGGTGCTAACAATGCACAATACAATTGTTCCATCGTTTCGGGTGATACGCTCTCGTTATTAACTGCATTAACCGATGGGTTGAACTGGAATTTGGATACCACTTCGATCCCTCCTATCCCCAGTAATTTCCTGCTTCCTCTTTCATGTACTTTTTCTGGATGTGCTTTACCTGTTCCACAAATTACTCAACAACCTATTTCAGTAAATGTATGTGAGTTGAGTACCATTCAACTTTCGGTGATAGCAACTAATGCAACATCCTATCAATGGCAACAAAACATTAGCGGAACCTGGTACGATGTTTTGGATACCGTTCCGTTCAGTGGCAGCACTACGGATACACTTCATATCACTGCGGCACCCTATGTTTTAAATGCAAGTGTATATCGTTGCGTTGTTTCCGGACAAGCACCTCCACAAGCGATTAGTAACTCCGCAACCGTTAGTTTAATTCGTCTCCCTGCCATTACAGCACAAACCCCATCACGCTCTATTTGTGAAGGATTAAATGTTTCGTTCAGTGTAAGTACGGTAGGGGCAGGATTAACTTTTCAATGGCAATATAATAATGGTTCGGGTTGGATCAACTTAACCAATACACCTCCTTATTCGAATACTACTGGAGCGGGTTTACTCATCACTGCTACTCCATATTCATTGCATCTTACCAATTACCGCTGTATTGTGACAGGTACTTGTGCACCTCCTGCTATTTCTGATTCCGTATTTATTGTGGTAGATCGAACACCGACCATTACGTTAGAGCCTGTTTCAGATAGTATTTGCATAGGAAATTCAACTTCATTTGCAATCAATGCTTATGGTTCTGCGATAAGTTATCGCTGGCAAGTTAATAACGGTTCGGGCTATACGAACGTGCCCAACGCAGTGCCTTATTCCGGATTTAATAATGATACATTAACCATTACCAATCCATCTATTACTTTAACGAATAATAAATATCGTTGTATTGTTACCGGAGTTTGTGCTCCTACTGATACTTCGTTAGAAGCTACACTTCAGATTGGAGATACTCCTTCACTTCCCGTTTTTAGCTCGGGAAACACTACTGTTTGTCAAAAAAGTACCGAAGTATATACTGTAAATCCAGTAGATGGGTTGAGTACTTATACCTGGAATTTCACTGGTACAGATGGAATCTTAACCAGTATTGGGGACACTTCTGCTTCCTTAAATTTAGGAGCAACGGCTACTTCCGGAAACATCACCGTTCAAGCCAGCAATCAATGTGGAACTGGAGCGATGAATACACAAACAATTACTGTAAATCCTTCCTATCCCTTTTTGGATAGTTTAAGTATATGTCCTGGCGATAGCGCATGGATACATTCCGTTTGGCAAACTATTCCTGGTGATTATATGGATGCGTATACTACTATAGATGGGTGTGATAGTAGTTATACTACACGCTTACAGTTTCACACTGTGTACGACGAACAATTAGTTGTTTCCATCTGTTTAGGTGATAGTTTATTTGTAGAAGGTGCATGGCAGACGTTAGCCGGTTTATATACAGATTCATTAATCAGTGCACAAGGATGCGATAGTATTGTTCATACAACCTTGGATTTCTATGCCGCAGCTTATGATTCCATCACTGCCAACATTTGTATAGGAGATAGTTTATTTGTTGGTGGGGCGTGGCAAAATACAGATGGTGATTATGTAGATTTATCTACTTCATCGAATGGCTGTGATAGTACCACCTACACCCATCTTAACGTACATCCATTACCGTTAGTAACCCTTACATTAGATACCACCGTTTGTATCAATTGGACGTTCATCGATTTATTTGGAGAAAATCCGAGCGGTGGATTTTGGTCGGGAATAGGTGTAAACGGAAGTCAGTTTGAGCCTTCCTCTTTGCCTCCTGGAAATTATGTGATCACTTATTCGTATATTGATTCTAATTCCTGTTTTGCCAGCGTATCGGATACAATCACTATTGATCTTTGCACCGGACTTCAAGAAATTGATGGCGTTGTTATTTCTGTTTACCCAAATCCAACGAGCGATAAATTAAATGTTCTATTTGCATCGGCGAATGCAACTACTTCATTTAATATCATCGACACCAAAGGACAAAGTTTGAATAAAGGTTTATTGGATCAACAAAATTTAGCGATACCTATACAGCACTTAGCGAATGGAGTTTATTTTATTCAAATTATCCATCAAGGAAAAATAAGTACATCAAAATTTACCATTCAACATTAAAATAAAAATTTCAATAAAAGATAAGGCTCTTGAATCTTCAAGGGCCTTTTTTTTATTCTACTATTATAAATTATCATTTACCACAGAGGTCACTGAGATTTTCACAGAGGGCACAAAAAAAATTTGATAGCTATCGGAATTAAACCTTTGCAATACATTTTTGCGCCTTTGCGCCTTTGCGAGAAAATTTTATACAGTCAAAAGTTAAGGCACGAATGAAAAACATATTACAGGCAAATTATAGTCTAAGCCTCTCCCCAACCCTCTCCAAAGGAGAGGGAGCAAAAAAAAGGGTTGAAGTAATAATTAGAATTAAACATAAGATTCTCTGAACCTTTTTTTGAGTTCTCCGTGCCTGCCTGCCGACAGGCAGGGTAAAAGATAGTTTCCAATAAAACTAAATATATTAAGGCTGTTATAAATAATTTCCTTTCAAGAATAAACCTCAATTTCAAAAAATTCAATTTCCAATCCCCATAAATTCAACCTATTTCTGAAAAATAAGATTGATTTAACCTAGCTTGCCTTAAAGTAGTACTTTTTATTTAAATCACTGTTAATCAAAGCTTAAATTAACATTTTGGCTTGCGAGCCCATCTCCCCGCAAACCCATTACACCCCAACAAGCTCATATAAATCACTATAAATTAATATTATACCTATTGATATTTGCCTACTTTCTATTTAAAAACTACCTTCGCAGCCCTTAAATAATGACTATGGAAAATTTCGTATATATCGTACCTGCCCTCGGCGTACTTGGATTAATCTACATGTTTATTAAATCCAGTTGGGTGAATAAACAAGATGCGGGCGATGAAAAAATGCAAACAATTTCAACCGCAATTGCAGAAGGCGCAATGGCGTTCTTGAAATCAGAATACAGAATACTCGCCATCTTTATGGTGATCGCAAGTATCGGATTAGGAATATTGAGTCAGGTTGTAGAAAGCTCACACATCTTAATCGTTGCTGCCTTTATATGTGGTGGTGTATTTAGTGCAATTGCCGGTTACAGCGGAATGCGCGTGGCTACCAAAGCAAATGTTCGCACCACACAAGCTGCACGTACATCACTTGCGAAAGCTTTGAAAGTTTCTTTCTCGGGCGGAATGGTAATGGGCTTAGGTGTTGCTGGATTAGCAGTACTTGGATTAAGTTTAATGTTCATTTTCCTCTACAGTTTTTTCATGGGAAGTCAAATGACAAGCACAGAACAGATGACACAAGTATTAGAAGTGCTTGCTGGATTCTCATTAGGTGCTGAGTCGATTGCACTCTTTGCACGTGTAGGTGGTGGTATTTACACAAAAGCTGCTGACGTAGGTGCTGACTTAGTAGGAAAAGTAGAAGCTGGAATCCCTGAAGATGATCCTCGCAACCCTGCAACGATTGCAGATAACGTAGGTGATAACGTAGGTGACGTTGCCGGTATGGGTGCCGATTTATTTGGTTCTTATGTGGCAACTGTTCTTGCATCGATGGTATTAGGAAATTATATCATTCGTGATATGGGAGGAATTGAAGATGCGTTCGGCGGAATTGGTCCTATTCTATTACCATTATGTATTGCTGGTTTTGGTATTGTTGCTTCAATCGTTGGATCGTGGTTAGTGAGTATCAAAGAAACGGCAGCACAAACTACTGATTCGGTACAATCAGCGTTGAATCGCGGTAACTGGGTTTCGATCATCATTGCTTTGATTGCATCTTATTTCTTAATTGATATGATGTTACCTGACCAAATGACGATGAGCGCATTTTCAGGTGGTGAATTCACAACGCTTTACACTTCTTCCATGAATGTATTTTGGTCGGTAGTAATCGGAATGTTTGTA
This sequence comes from Bacteroidia bacterium, assembly GCA_046160245.1. GTDB lineage: Bacteria > Bacteroidota > Bacteroidia > AKYH767-A > OLB10 > JAJTFW01. The sequence goes on along the minus strand of JBJXGU010000118.1, from coordinate 7,101 downwards.
GGAGCTGCTATTTCATACATCACTGAATTTTATACTGGATTAAATAAAAGACCCGTATTAAACATTGTACAAAAATCAGCAACAGGTGCTGCAACGAACATCATTGCAGGACTTGGAACTGGAATGCTTTCTACAGCATTCCCTGTAATATTATTCGCAGGTGCTATTTGGGGTGCTTATGCTTTAGCCGGATTTTACGGAGTAGGTATTGCAGCGTCAGCCATGATGGCAACAACGGCTATGCAATTAGCAATTGATGCATTTGGACCTATTGCAGATAACGCAGGTGGTATTGCAGAGATGAGTGAACTTCCTGCTGATGTTCGTGAGAAAACAGATATTTTAGATTCAGTTGGAAATACAACAGCGGCTATCGGAAAAGGATTTGCGATTGCTTCTGCTGCATTAACGGCATTAGCATTATTTGCTGCTTATGTAACATTGACCGGAATTAACGGAATCAATATTTTCGATGCGAAAGTATTAGCTGCTTTATTTATTGGTGGAATGATTCCCGTAGTATTCTCTGCATTGGCCATGAATTCGGTTGGTAAAGCGGCTATGGAAATGGTAAATGAAGTACGTCGTCAGTTCCGCGAAATTCCAGGTATTATGGAAGGAACTGGAAAACCAGATTACAGTCGTTGTGTAGAAATTTCTACGAAGGCTGCATTGCGCGAAATGATGTTACCTGGCGTAATCACAATTGTAACTCCAATCATTGTTGGATTAGTAATGGGTGCTGAAGCATTAGGTGCTTACATGGCCGGTGTAACTGTGAGCGGAGTGTTGTGGGCAATTTTCCAAAACAACGCTGGTGGTGCTTGGGACAATGCAAAGAAAGCCTTTGAGAAAGGAGTGAACATTGACGGCGTTATGTATTACAAAAAATCAGAACCACATAAAGCGGCTGTTGTAGGTGATACGGTTGGTGATCCTTTTAAAGACACTTCGGGTCCGTCGATGAATATTTTAATTAAACTTTCTTCTTTAGTTGGATTAACCATTGCTCCGTTAATCGCCGTGAATGGTGGTCATGGTGTAGGTTCAGGAATGGGTGCTGACGATTGTTGTGCAAGCAAAGACAAGATGGAATGTCATATGGACATGGAAAGTGCTTGTGATATGGATGCAGAAGGAAATTGCGTGATAGATTCAGCTACTTGCGCAGCATGGATGGCTGAAGGAAAATGCGATTCGACCGACTGTGTTAAGATGGAAAATGGCAAATGCCATATGAAATCGTCTTCTTGTGAAAAAATCACAGGTGCTGATTGTTGCAAAAACAAAAAAGCAAGTTGCGATAGTGAATGCATGAAAATGTGCAAAGAAAAAGGCATTGAATGCGGAAATGGAAAACCTTGCCCGATGCATTCCAGCTCTGCTAAAGGTTGCGATAATGATTGCATGAAAATGTGCAAAGAAAAAGGCATCGAATGCGGAAATGGAAAACCATGTCCGATGCATCAATCGGATGCCAACCACAGTTGTGCCAATGGTTGTGATGCGGCTTGCATGAAGATGTGTGAAGACAAAGGCATGGCTTGCAAGGGTCAAAAAGAAAATTGCTGTAAATAATATTTACTTCCTAATAATGAAGAGCCTGTGATTCGATCGCAGGCTTTTCTGTTTCTAATATTTTTTCAATTAATCAACATTGCAGAAAGATCCGCATAAAGCTTATTTGCTTCTTCTGATAACATGTGTTAGATCGCTTTTCTAAATGCCTATGGATTAGTACTCATGCGGGTGAATCGATTTCCTTCAATAGAGCCCTTTTTAAAATAGTTCGAATGACAAGTTGCAAGGATTAAAAGCATAGATCAGAGCAAACCTAAAATCCGGAAAATTGAAAATTTAATAAATATCTCCTTAGAAGCGTCTAAAACATTGACCGAAAAAGAGAACCATTATACCCAATAATAGAGGGTTGTAATTACAAAATCCCGCTAAAATCAAAAATTTAATAAATTTTGAAAATAATTAAACAAAATCATAACCCGAACAGCACTTTGGAAATTTCATACTGATTGCCTCTTCTATTTCATATTGATTTTAAATACTTTGCACATCCACAATGTCTAGTTTTTTAATCGCGGTATTCCTCTTTTCCAAAGAATTTTATACCGAATAAATGACCATAAAACTGATAAAACGCATTTTTTAGCTAATTTTTATTAAAAATAATATCGACCCCTCATTAGTTCTTTTTAAAACATATATATTTGTTCAATATTCTGAATTATAGTTCACGAAAGCCAATGGGCTGACCACACATCGTGACATTAAATATTTAAAAAAAATGGGAGTCCAGAACCCATATAAACGGGGCGGTTTCTGAAAAGCCACATGAGTAGGAAAACTTAAATAATTAACAAAATGATTAAAAAAATCAAAACTCTAGTATTACTACTTTCAGTAGTTGGAATGGTTTCTAGTTGCTCTTTAACATTGCCAGTTGGTGCTACAAGCAATACAATTGGTAATAAAGTAGGAACAGCTAAAGCTACAGGATTCCTTGGATTTTTATTCTTTAATGCAGATGCTAGTATCCGTACTGCTGCAAAAAATGGTGGAATTACAAAGGTTTCTACAGTTGACATTAAGCATACAAGTTTGCTTAATCTAATCGTTACTTACGAAACGATTGTTACTGGAGAATAATCTCTTAAAAGCATGGTGGTAATATTCCTTTATCACCATGCTTTTTTATTTTATTTAATAAAAATGAAAAAAATATTTATTGTTCTTTTTTTAACATCCATTCTTTCCTGCTCTAAGGAAAACAAAAATGAAATACCCCTTTTCAACGAACTTTCGTTTAAAATTTATGATGGCGAATCGATTGTCGCTGTTAATACTGAAATAAAAGATAAATACTCAAAGAGTTTTAATAGTAGTATTATTCAAATTCCTTTATTAAAATATATTAAAGGTACCAATTACGAAATTTTTATAGGTGTCCCTTACAATGTCTCTATTGAGGCGATGATTGAAAATCAATTAAGTATGCAAGAAAGTGTTGCGGTTGATTTCAAAAGCGACTCCTTATTTTATTTCAAAAGCTACAAAAAAAATGAATTTTACATCGCTGAGTATGCTGCAAAAATAGATAATGAATCTTTGCTTTATATTTCGACAATGTCTGATTCGAAAGCATTAACAGACTCATTATTTAATGAGCATGAACTTTCAAAAAGAATAATTTCCACTAAATAATTAATAAATTTATTATCAATGAAAAGCTTCCCGTTCATTAAGAGTGGAATTGTATTAGGTATTTTAATTATATTTTCATCCTGTTTTGGTGTGAAGTCTGGAGGCGGTGCATCTGGAAAAAAACTTTATGAAACATTTTTTGTAGGTGAAGAAGGCACTCAATACTTTATTAAACCATTGCTCTTTTGTAATAAATTAAAGGAGGAGTTAAAATTTGATATGACATTCAGATATAAATCTGAAATTAAAGATTCTGCTATTATTAATATTACTCTAATAAGTAAAGAAATAGTAAAAAATATTGACAGCCTCCAAATTAGTAGTGGCACTAACGTTTCTTCAATTAACGAAGCGATATACATGTTTTGTGAGAGGAACAAAGAGGATTATATCTGTCGATTTTCAACTAAAGTAAAATTATCTGATGTTGAAAAACTTTATGATAATAACTCGTGGAATATCATCCTCTATAAACAAAGCGGTTCGAACGAATTCACTACACCCAATTCTACAAAAAAGTCTATTGGGAAAATAAATTATGAAATATTCTCGATGTTTTAACGGGTACCTCGCCAAAAAATATTACCTTTTTACTGGTTAATTTCATACTTATCTTTCACATTTTTTTTGATTTCATTCTAGATAATATCTTGCATCTCAAATATTATCACTTGACTTTTAATGTTTTAACTGAAAAGGACTTATGCTGCAACATTTTCTATTCATGACTTGCATTTAGAAATTATAGAATAGACTTGGAAAATCTAAAAATTATAACCTAATTCGACAAGTCTTTCTAATATTAAATCATCAGAATTCGACAGGAACTTCAAATAAAATCCACCGAACTAATGAAAGTGAAACAGAAAAAATATCCTCCTTCAATTCCACCTCCTGTAAATGTATCCACGGAGAAGACTATCTCCAAAAAACTCTTATACATTATCATTGGAATTTCTGCATTCCTGCTCTATGCCAATACCCTTGGACATGAATACACAGTTGATGACACTACAGTTTTAAAGAACAATAAATTCACCGTTCAAGGATTCTCGGGATTAGATGAAATTTTTACGACTTCTTATCGAGCCGGCTACTGGGACAGAACCGAGGGTTTGTACCGTCCTATTTCCGTAGCTATGTTTGCTATAGAGTGGGCCATTGCGCCCGAGCAACCTTGGCTTGGACATTTTATAAACGTGTTAATTTATGCACTAACAGCCATTGTACTTTATTCTTTAATGCGTGTTCTGCTCCGCAAAATGCATCCTTTCATTCCGCTGCTAGTTACTTTACTTTGGATCTTTCATCCTGTACATACGGAAGTAGTTGCCAATATTAAAAGTAGAGATGAGCTATTGAGTTTTTTCTTCGGTATTTTATCACTGCGTTTTTTAATGTTGCATCTTGATTCAAAAAAAATGAATGCACTCATTGCATCATTCATTGTATTCTTTCTCGGACTACTTTCTAAAGAAAATTCAGTGACATGGGCTGGAGTAATTCCGTTGGCCATTTGGTGTTTTACCAATGAAAGTTTGAAAAAAACAATTACGCTGAGTTCGATGTATGTGGGACTTATTGTTGTTTACTTAATCATTCGGCAACTCATTTTAGGAGAAGGGGGAAGTGATTATCAATTGATGCTCGTCAATAATAGTATGGTGGGAGCAACTAATTTTTCTTCTCAAATTGCTACTGCCATTTCTATTCTTGGAAAATATTTGTATCTATTTGTATTGCCAGTTACTTTAGTTTTCGATTACAGTTACAACACCATTCCCAATGTTTCCTTTTCAAATCCAGGAGTACTCATTACATTGATTGCATTGGCATTTGGATTAATTTACAGCATAAGAAGTTTACCACAACGTTCGGCTGCTGCTTTTGGAATCCTTTTCTTTTTAGGAACCGTTTCGCTCGTAAGCAATGTCTTTTTCTTGATTGAAGCCACGATGGCCGAACGATTTATTTTTACACCCACACTGGGCTTATGTGTCTTGGTGGGCGCAATGGCCAATACCCTACTCACTAAGAAAAATAAAAAACATGAGACGCAATTAACGGGACCTTCTATCACTAAAAATATTTTATTTGTGCCGAGTTTAATTGTGTTGATACTTTTTGCAGGTCGAACGTATAGTCGAAATTTAAACTGGAAAAACAATTTAACTTTATTGCAGCACGATGTTAAGATTTCTCCTGAAAGTGCACGCATTCGATATGCGTTGGGAAGTACTCTCTTAGTAGAAGAAGCTTTACTTGCTCCCGAAGGCAGTACAGAAAGAAACAACTTACTAGATAAAGCAATTGCAGAACTTATAAAAGGTGTAACCATTTTGCCGAACTACAACGACGCTTGGTACAATTTGGGTGTTGCGTATAAAGACAAAAGAGACGCGAAAAATGCAATTGCTTGTTTTGAAAAAGCAAGATCGTATAAAGCCTTTACCGAAGCAAGTCGCTTTTCAAGTGCGGGCGTTGCCTATGGAATCGATGGTCAATACGAAAAAGCGTTGGCAGATCTTTCCACTGCAGTAAAACTCGAACCCAATGAGCCCGACAATTGGAATAACTACGGACTCTACCTCAGTGAAGCTGGTAAATTTGAAGAGGCGCTCATTGCTTTAGACAAATCAATCTCTTTAAAACCTAATTTCCAAAAGGCAATTTATAATAAAGGAAATGCTTGGGCGAAGGTGGGCAAGTACCAAGAAGCACTAAAAGAATATCGATTGGCGTTAAGCATTAATGCTGCCTATACCGATGCACTCAATAATAGTGGAAATTGCTACGTGATGCTTCAAAAATTTGACAGCGCGCTCATCTATTTTCAACGTTCTGTCGATGTAGATCCAAACAATGTAAAAGCGGTTATGAATTTAGCAGTTACTTTGCAAAATACTGGTGACACTGCAAAAGCCAATATCTACTTCCAAAAAGCACGGAGCTTGGGAGCTAACTTATGAAAAAATTATTTCTCTTCATTATTTCTTTCTTCTTATTAACAAGTTGTGTCGATGAACCCATCGTTCAGCATTCATCTTATTTTTCTATTTCAAAATTCCTAAATGATGAGATTAAACAACATCAAAAATCAAAAACACGTTTACAAAAAGAAGTAATCAGAGATGAAGTAAAAGAATCGAAAAACATTGATACCCCCAACTGGGAACATGAACTCAAACCCTTTTTCGAAAGTGACATTGATAAACCTGCCTGGCATTTAGCCTACGAATGCGACACGGTAAAAACCGATTCCCTTTTGCAAATAGTATATGTTGCACTTGATGAAAAAGCACCCGTACGAAGAATGCAAATCGATTATCTACATGAACAAATTCAGCAAGTAGAAGTTCTATTTGAAAAAACGAATCCATGGTTTTCGCTACAAAGAAAACTCATCTACAAACATCTTGTCGGATATCAAATCCATGGCGAACAACATATGGTTTTATCCGATCCTTCACGTTTTGAAATCAACGTAAAATTCATTCCATAAAAAAATAAAATGCCTATCTCACTACTTATTGGCTTTTGGTTAGGAATCCTCCAACTTCCTGATGCTTCCTTACCCTTTCAATTTGAATTGAAGCAGCACGATGGAACTCCGGTCATGATAATTCAAAATGCGGAGGAACAAATTATTTGTGATGAAATTACGATGCATGGAGATTCCATCTTCATCAAACTTCCACTCTATGATTCCGAATTTCGATTAAAGATTGGGAATGAATCATTAACTGGAAATTGGTATAACAACGTAAGAAAAATCCCTACAAGTATTCCTTTTAAGTCTGCTAAAAATATTGATTATCGTTTTTCAACAACTTCTACTTCGTCATCCTCCATAAATTTAGAAGGATCTTGGGAAACATGGTT
>JBJXGU010000117.1:0-16313 GCA_046160245.1 Bacteroidia bacterium | reverse complement strand
CGCAGTCACCGCCAACTTCGTGTACGTGGCCTTCGCCGAGAGCATGGCCTCTGACAGTTGGTTGAGGCTGATGAGGTTGGCGGAGTGCTCACTTACAAAAACGGAGGTCTAGATAAAATTGTAATTGACATTCCCATGGAGTATCTTGTTTTAGAAACTGATGGACCTTATCTTTCACCACACCCACATCGAGGAAAAAGAAATCAACCCGCTTTTATAAATTATGTTGCAGACAAGTTAGCAGAAATAAAAAATATTTCTAAAAAAGAAGTAGCCGATATCACGAGTGCCAACGCCAGAAAACTATTCCGACTATGAAAAAAATTTTAATAATTTATACCGGTGGAACCATCGGAATGCAACATGATAAAAAAGGATCATTAGTTCCTTTTGACTTTGGCAAAGTAAATGAACAAGTTCCCGAGTTAAATCACTTAGGATGTAAATTAAAGCATCATGCTTTTGCAAAACTCATCGATAGCTCCAATGTTACTCCTGCATTCTGGGTAGAGCTAGCGCAAACGATAGAAAAAAATTATTCGAAGTTTGATGGATTTGTTATTCTCCATGGAACGGATACCATGTCGTACTCTGCTTCGGCATTAAGTTTTATGCTCGAGAATTTAGCAAAGCCTGTTATTTTCACGGGATCGCAACTACCGTTAGGGGCTATCCGAACAGATGCAAAAAGAAATTTAATATCGGCAGTTGAAATTGCAGCCGGAAAAATATTAGTGCCCGAAGTATGTATTTATTTTAGTCACCGACTTTTCAGAGGGAATCGTTCTGAAAAATTTAACTCTGCAATGTTCGAAGCTTTTCAGTCGCCCAATTGTGCACCCTTAGCCAATGTTGGAGTGAACGTAGATTACAATCACGACATCATTGCAAAACCCAACAAGAAAAAATTAATTGTCCACACTCAACTTGAAACGAGCATTGGTCTATTCCGACTTTTCCCAGGCATTACTGATGTGTGGTTAAAAAATATTGTAAACATGCCTTCACTAAAAGCGATTGTTATGGCTACTTATGGAAGTGGCAATGCGCCTAATGATGCTGCATTTATTAAAACACTTTCGGAAGCAATCAAGAAAGGATTGATTGTAATTAATGTTTCACAATGTTCGGGCGGAAGTGTGAAACAAGGAAAATATGCAACGAGCAAACACCTAGAAGAGATGGGTGTATTAGATGGCGCGGACTTAAATGCAGAAGCAGCGTTAACGAAGTTGATGGTGTTGTTGGGACAATATCCGAATGATGCGAAGAAAGTGAAAAAGTTGATGGTGACAAGTCTTTGTGGCGAGATGGCGTAATTTGAAAATGGGTTGATTTGAAAATTTGAAGATGAATTGATTTATATATTGTAGCAATTTTTTGTATTGATGGGCAAAGATTTTTATGATTATGATGAATTTTAAAAATTACGATTTATCGTTGCGCCCGCTGCGCTCCCGATGCTTCGGGGACGTTGCGCCCGTTGCGCTCCCGATGCTTCGGGACGTTGCGCCCGCTGCGCCTGCCTGCCGGCAGGCAGGTTTAAAATTCCCAATTGTCAAAATTCGACCTAATTAAAAAGGGCAGCAAGTTATTCACTCACTGCCCGACTACTATTTTTTTTAAGAACTATGCTTCCAAAGTTGCATTCAATGTAATGTCTGCATTCAAAGATTTTGAGATGGGACAATTTTCTTTTGCATTTTGTGCAGCTGCTTCGAATTGCTCGGCTGACATACCAGGAACTTTTGCTTTCACGGTAAGATCCACAGTTGTGATTTTTCCTTGATCTAATGTCACTTTTGCAGAAGTGTCGATTGATTCAGCAACGAATCCATCAGCTACGATTAAGAAGCTAAGTTTCATACTAAAGCAACCAGCATGAGCTGCGCCAACAAGTTCTTCAGGATTCGTTCCAACACCTTCTTCAAAGCGTGATCCATAAGAAAATTGCATATTATTTAAGGCTGTACTTTGAGTACTTACTGTTCCAGTGCCTTCTTTTCCAGTACCTTTCCAGGTTGCGGATGCGCGTCTAACGTTCATAATGTATTTTGTTTAATTGGTTTTTAGAAGTGCAAAGATAGGCAAGTTGGTGGATTGGTGAGTTGGTGAGTTGGTGGATTGGTGAGTTGGTGAGTTGGTAGATTGGTAGATTGGTAGGTTGGTGTCGCGAGGCTTCACGAAGGTGGATTGATGTCGCGAGGGTGCCGTGAGGTTTTACGATGGTTGGCTTTTTGGTCTCAAGTCCAAGTAGAATGACCAATTCAACTATCGCGAAGCCTCGCGACATCATACCTTGACTTTTGTTGATCAATGATTTACATGTTAGATTTGAAATGTAGTACTTTATGAATTCAATAAATAGAACGCGGATGACTCGGATTTTTCGGATAAAAGCGGATTTACTAGCGATGATGTAATTTCTATGAAATACACTACCTTCGCACTCCAATTCATATTTTTTGGACTAAAATATACCCGGAGAGGTGTCAGACCTGTCCACCTTTGCTAAAGCTTCGGTGGACAAGGCGAACAAAATCTCAGGAAGTGAATTGATAATGACCCGGAGAGGTGTCAGACCTGCCTGCCGAAGCTTTAGCGAAGGTAGGGTGGCCGAACAAAATCTCAGGAAGTGAATTTTTAATGATACGGAGAGGTGTCAGAGTGGCCGAACGTGCAAGCTTGGAAAGTTTGTGTACAGCAATGTACCGCGGGTTCGAATCCCGCCCTCTCCGCAACCCAGAAGCAGAACACGCTAATCGCGTGCACGCTTCTGGGTTTTCCTCCGAAGCAGATCCCGCTAATCGCGGGCACGCTACTAGGTTTTAATTTTTAGGCTATCGCAACCTACATTAATTAAACATTCACCAAAATCTTTGTCGTAGGTTGCTATTTCCTTACTAAAACTTATTACTTTTCCATTTCAATACACCAAACATGAATCACTTTTACAAATCTGTCGCGCCGCACTGCGGTATTCTAAGACCTCTTCTGCTTTTTTTCACAGCAGTATTTCTTCTCTCAATTAATGTCAAAGCGCAGCCATGTGGCATAGAAGCTAAAGTTAATATTCAAGGTGGTACTGCCACCTGTGTGTATTTTGCTGATACGTCAGGTTTTCAACCGGGATGGATCGGATATAAATATGAATGAAAATTAATGACTCTTCACCTATCACTCAATATTCAAATCCAGCCATTTTGTACGATCAATTGGGTGCAGGATTCAACCGAATACAGTTAATTGTTTATGGAACGAATACATCTACCAATGATAGTTGTATTGATGAATACACAAATATATTTCAGGCTACCGGTGATGCCATCTATCCGGAGTTTAATGTATCGGTAAATGGAAATACAGTGACTTTTAGCGGGGTTTATAAAGGCGGTCCTTACCTCTCATCTCCTTCCGTTGTAATGTACGATTTTGGAGATGGAACTCAATCTACCTCCAACTCTTTTAGTGATTCTCATACTTATGCGAATGCCGGCTCAAAAACGGTTTATCTGTATGTTCAATCTTACAACTCTGCCACCTTTGCAATAGTAAATGGGCAAACTTTTAAAGATATTAATATTGGTACAGGAGCTTCCAATTTAGTCTTTACCAACGTTCAAAACAACACGATTTGTGATTCGGTAAGCATTTATTCGTCGAGTTCTCCGGCTTACACTTTTGGTGAATTCCAAGAAAATTTTGGTGTCATTGGAAACACTCCTGTGAATGGCAGTTATGTACATGCTAATATGATCGATGTGCCGGGTCATGATTTTGTTGGAATCGAAGCAGGAGCTGCAGGATCAGCTTATGACAAAGTATTCCATTTGGTTTATTTAAATGATTGTGGCATCATACCGGATACAATGAGCGGTTATGTTTTTGATGATTTAAATTACAATGGAATCAAAGAACCCGGCGAACCCGGAATAGCAGGTATCAGCTTGCGGATTGAATCCTATTGTAATGCGGTCAGTTCTTCAACCCAATTTGCAGCATATAGTACGGAAACCGATACCGGAGGATATTACAGCATTCTTGTTCCACATCATGATGTACAATTGGTCTTGTTACAACCCTCCGGCTATACGCTTACTTATCCGGGTTCCTCTGCTTATAATGTGAATTATTCTTCCGGCACTATGCATACTGGACATGATTTTGGATTGTCTGCTTTATCACTACATATTTGCGGAAACACCTATCTTGACTATAATAACGATAGTTTAAATAACACTGGCGATCTTCCTTTGCAAAGCGTAATGTTAACTGCCACTAATACGATCACAGGATTAGTTTACCATACCTATTCAAGTCAAAATGGAACGTATTGCTTCGACCTCCCCCCCGGAAATTTTGTGGTGAGACCCGTTTCTTCTCCCCTTGACAGTGCTACATTTACTCCGGATAGTTTAATCGTTAACGGAGGCACAGGCGGAAACTACAACAGTCGTAATTTCGGCTATCGAAGTCCAGTGCCTACTGATTTTAATCTCCGCTTAGTCACTGCTGATGATGCAAGACCCGGATTCGATTTTAATTTAACGTGTGGATTAATTAACACCGGTTATATCAAAGGAAAAGGGATTCTCGTATTAAATTATGATCCGCTGTTAACGCCACTAATTGTTACTCCAGCGAATGGAATCATCAATACCGTTGCATACACTGTGACGTGGACAACAGATTCTATTTCTCCAGGTTCATCAAGGCATTATAATGCATTGTTCAATCTGCCTGCAACAACACCGTTGGGAACTATCTTAATTAACAGTGCAACTATTACAGGAACTCCTGGAACGTTGGAGTATGATTTCACCGATAACACGAGCACTCTTTACAAAACTGTCGTTGGTTCCTTCGACCCCAACGACAAAAAAGTAACACCAGAAGGACTGGGTGCAACTGGAGATGTCCTACACAATACAAGGTTTGATTACCGTATTCGCTTTCAAAATACAGGTACTGCATCCGCCATTAATGTTTTTGTAATGGATACTATCGACAGCAATCTCGATCTTAATACACTCGTGATTCATCGTACCAGTCATAATTATGATTTGGTAATCAATGGAAATATTCTGACTTGGCGCTTCTTTAACATCAACCTTCCCGACAGTAATACCAACGAACCTGCTAGTCATGGATTCATTGAGTATAGCATCTTACCTAAGCCCGGACTTGCAGATGGTACTACCATCGAAAATGTTGCTGCTATTTATTTCGACTTCAACCAACCTGTGATTACAAATACTACACTCAACACGATGCAATCATCATTGGCTAGTATTGAAAATATTGATGCGAATAATCAGTTACTTGTTTTTCCAAATCCAACTACACAAGACATAACCATTCTACCTCGATTTGAAATTTCGGGTAGGGTGGATGTGTCGGTGCTTGACATTTTGGGTAAACATATTCAAACAATTTATAATGGAGAGTTTATAAAATCATCGGCATTCAAAGCAGATGTTAGCAAACTCAGCAAAGGAATGTATCTTTTGCGAATTCAACATAAAGGTGGTACTACGCAGGTAAAATGGATTAAACAATAATAAAAAAATGGACCTTTGTTCTTATCACTGCATTGAATGAATTTTGCTAAAAACCCCTATAGTACAACTCAAGGTAATCAAGTTATATTATAGGGGTTAAGTTTTATTAGAAAATATACTTACTGTTTTAAACAAATACAATAATACCATTCAAGGACTTTTAAAAACAGAAAGTACTTTATTTCAAAATTATTTTTAAACAGAAAAACTAATTAATAATTTTCTCCCTTTTACATCCATTATTATATATTTCAAATATTTTATTAAAGTATTTTGGATCTTCTTTAAGAGCTCTCTTTAATTCCCTCGCTTTTTTATTAATCATATCTGTCGAAATTTTACATCCATTTACTAAATTCAAAAGATCTTCTACTTGAAATATTTGAACCAACGGAGCTTTCTCTCCTACTTGTGAGTAGTAGGCAGTATATGATGAATTACTCGTATTCACGTCTACAAAATAAATATTAATTTTTCCATGAATTATTCTTCGAACATATCTACCATTAATTCGACCAAAATATTTATCCTGGAATCTATATCCCAATACTTCAGATGTATTTAATTCTTGGCCATCGACCTCCACTACGTCTTTTCGTAACATGCGCGAATTATATTCAACTTTACCACAAAAGACCTTTTCGCCGCTATTTTTTACATAGTAATTGCGTGTATCACTATTATCTTCTACTTTGTCATCTCTATAATAAGAACCTGGTCCTCTCCAACGCGAGCTAGACAGGGCAATAAAAATAAAGAATAATACACAAATGACTGATAAATTTTTTTTCATAAGTACGACTATTTTAGTTTTAGAATTATATAATTATTTAGTAATCCAATTAAAATAAAGCTCAAATAAACAATGAAATCAAAAACATCTCCAGTACCCGGGAAAATATGCAAATACTGAAAACACTCAAATAGAAATGCAACTAACACTACACATCCTACCCAAAACCAATTAATCTTTCTTTCCCATATTAGAAGTATAGTAGAAATAAAAGCATACGCCCATAATCCATCTGCAAAATGATTTTTAATTAAATGAGTAAATGCAATTGAAGAAGCAAAGTAATAGATAGCTAAACCAATTAACAAGGGAAAGACAACATGCACCAAAATTGAAATTTTATATTTTAACAAGTCAACAATCAACATTTAACGGCTATTTTTTTTGAAATTTGTTGCATGAAATAATTTATATTCGAATTTAATAATGATAAATTAATTGCGGTAAATATATTAAAACTTCCTTATTAAAAAATAGATGTGGTTTCAGTCCATTGATTCCCGATTTTATAGGACCAAAAATTCGATATTGCCTTGCTACTTATTCTAAATATAAAATACTGATTTTCAATTATAAATTGAAAAATAATGCGATTATCAAATATCCATTGTCTTACGATTTTTGAATATCTTTCCTCTTGCTTAAACGTTTCCTCCTACTTCTACTGTTTTTCCATTCTCTTCTGAATCGCAACGCTAAATAACTTTCTATTTCTGGAACTGTCGTAGCTGTTGATGATAGGAGAACTAGGGATCACCGTGAAGCAGAGCGAAGCACGCTTCACGGTAATCCCGCCCTCTATATTGGAAATAAATTGTATTTATTTAATAAATTTTGAACTATACTTTTCAGATTCAGTGTACATCTGAACTACATAAACTCCGCTTGATAAATTTGGCAAATTTATAGTAGCAGTCAGATATCCATCTACAATTCTTTCGTTCCTTTCAGTTATCAATCTACCCGTACTATCAAAAATTCTTAAATAGGCTTGCTTTCCTTTTATTCGCTTTGCATTAATTATAAGTTCGTTCCAATTACCACTATACCATACTTGAAAAAAACTCTGTTCAGAAGAAACTGTTTGAATTGAAGTTGTTAATGTATCACAACCACTTCCAACTAATGGACCTAAATCATACTCCGGGTTGTTGGGCAATCCGCCATATGTTCTTTTTCCCCCCAATGAAAAAGAAAATTCTTGATAATCACAAGAAATCCCAATGCTATCTGGAGAATTAATTACACTTAAATTAGAATTAATAACATTTCGCATACTATCCGGGTAAGGATAACTACTAATGGGAAAAGGGCTGGAATACTGCGTAGCGAAATATATTTTATTATCCGGACCTCTTTTTAAGCCACCTATAGCATAGGGCGGAAATGGATATGCCCCAAGCGTATCAACAGATAATGAAGGAAAACTATCGTTTAAATTAAATTGCAATAAATACCCAAATTGAACTGTACCAAATTTAACAGATGAATTATAGAAAACATTTCCACTTGAGGAGTACTCTCCTTGCAAAAAAAATCTGTTATAGAATCCAGACTGCTCTTGATAAATTGTTCTAATAGTATCCAAAGCGCCCGTACATCTATCAAAACTAAACTCCTTCATATAACCGCCAACATTTTGCAACATAAATTTGTTAAAACTAGGATGCCAGATAATTTTTTGATTATCCGCGTCAGTAGCATCAGCAAAATCAGTTGAATCTGGTTGACCAATTCCAAATGGTGTTATTAATCGTTTATAAAATCTATTTTGAGAATTTTGTACACCTTGAAAGCTTCTTTTATAAATCAACCACCAATCACGTCCATTTCCATGCTTTACTGCAGTTAAACAATCACCCACCCTTTGTGAAGTTAGTATTAGATTATTTTGCAAAACTATTCCTTGGCCACTGTTATATTTGATGTTTATTAAATGATAATAAATTCCATCTCCAAGATAAAGTACAAAAACATAGTATAAGCTATCATTATCTGGAACAGGAACAATCACTAAACCCTGAAAATATCCATTACCAACTAATGTATTTGAATTAACAATTGGCGAATGCGTAGAATTCCAAATTCTTGTATTTCCAAGGTAATCAAAGTTGGCATAAAAGAGAAGGTTTCCATTTGAATCTGCAATTGAAGCACAGCTTCCATTGCCATCCATTCCAGATGCAAACACAACTGGTGAATTAGGAATATTAAAGTCAATTCCAGCTGAATCGCCAAAACACCAAATAGCATTTCTTTTCTGCCCTTCAGCCTTTTCAAAAGTGACCGCACTCAATAGAAAGATGAATCCTAGACATTTAAAAATTAGGATACTATTCTTTACATCCATTATTATATATTTCAATTATTCTATTAAAGAATTTTTGATTTTTTTCAGTTTCCTTAGCCAATTCCATACGTTTTTTATTTGCCAAATCACTCGAAGTTTGACAACCTACAACTATTTTTTTATATTTAGAATATCTTCTTATTTTCTTTAGATTTGAGTGGTCTCCAACTTGAGAGAAATAATTGTATAAAGTACCTGTCATTAAAAAATTTACACCGTCTGAATTTGGGACTCTTTCACTCGAATCAAACACATATATATTAATCTTCCCATGCACTATTCTTTTAACAAAATAACTATTATAACGAAGAAAATAACGATCCGATTCCCTAAATCCAATTATTTCGTACATTAAAAATTCCTGACTATCGATTCTAACTTTAGTCTGTTTGAAAACGCCGACATCTAATTTAATGACTTTACCATAAATTTTTTCACCATTATTTTTTTCAATGTAGTTTCTTTTGTCGCTGACATCCTCTACTATATTATCATGATAAAAAAATCCGTGTAAAAGTTTACCGGGATATTGGGAAAATGAACAAGAAGTTGTAAATAGAACAAAGAATAATACGACGACGTGTAAAATATTTCTTTTCATAGGTTAACAATTTGTGATTAAAATTTATTAATATTGAAGTAGAAGTGGGTTGCTTTATTTCACTAAATCAACTTTCAATAATATCTATTCATTTAGAAATTTCTTACGGCAAATAATTTATAATCAGATCAACTATTTACAAATTAATTTAGGTAAATATAGTAAAACTTATTTCCAAAAAAAGGAATCTACTTTCAGCCTATAAATTCTAGATTTAATTGCACCTAAATTTAGAAACAAATCAACAGCGGATACAATCTTTTAAAATATTGATATTCAATCATACAATTCAAACTAAATGTAATCACTACCCTTAAATTGTATCACGATTTTTGAATATCTTTCACCATGCTAAAACGTTACCTCCTGCTCCTTCTGTTTTTCCATTCTATTCTGAATCTCAACGCACAACAAATAACTATTTCTGGAACAGTCGTCGCTGTAGATGATGGGTCGGCGCTACCTGGAGTTAGTATTGTGGTAAAAGAGTCAACCCTGGGGACTATAACTGACATTGATGGGAAATATTCTATTACGGTTTCGTCAGGCAAAGATTCGTTACAGTTCTCCTATCTCGGAATGATAACACAGCTAATCGCCATCAATAATCAAGTGGTGATTAATGTGAAAATGGTGGCCGATCAAAAAAACATGAATGAAGTAGTGGTAACTGCTTTGGGCATTAAGCGCGAAAAAAAAGCACTCGGATATTCTGTGCAAGAGATAAAAGGAATGGAGATGCAGACAGCAAGGGATGCGAGTTTCATTAATCAGTTATCTGGAAAAGTAGCGGGATTAAATATTTCTTCTACTACGGGCGGACCTGGATCTTCGAGTCGGATTGTTTTACGCGGTGTAACCTCACTCAGTGGAAGTAATCAAGCTCTGATTGTGATTGATGGAGTACCGATGGAAAATAATACTTCCAATAATACGACACAGTGGGGCGGACGCGATTATGGAAATGGATTGAGTGATATAAATCCAGATGATATTGAATCGGTGAGTGTATTGAAAGGAGCCAACGCTGCTGCACTGTATGGTTCACTCGCGGCGAATGGTGTGATTGTAATTACGACGAAGAAAGGAAGTGCTTCAAAAGGAATTGGTGTTACCTTTAATAGTTCAACTACTGTGGAGCTTCCTTACATCCACACAAAATTTCAAAATGTATATGGTGCAGGACGCAATGGGAAATTTGAAGGTCCGTGGACAACAGTGAATGGAATTCCTACTTACAATACCGCAAGTGCAAATGCATTTGGAAGTTGGGGTCCGAAGATGCAAGGACAAACGATTCGCGATTGGGATGGACAAGTTCGTGCATTCAATCCAGAACCGGATAATTATAAATCCTATTTCCAAACGGGTGTGACTGGAGTAAATAATATTTCGCTGCAAGGTGGAAGTGACAAAGTAACATACCGCCTCTCCGCAGGAAATTTTACTACGAAAGATATTGTTCCGAACACGACATTAAATCGTACCAACGTAACGGCAAGAACCGCTGCAGCCATCTCCGAAAAATTAAGCATTGATGTATCGGTGACCTACAGTCATCAAGTTGCGGAAAATCGACTTGGACTTGCCAATAGTTTTAGTGCGCCCAGAAATTATGTGATGATGCCGCGCAACATCAGCGCTGCTTCTCTTGAAAATTACATGATGGATGCCAGTGGAAAAGAAAAAACATGGTTTACCAATTGGAACTGGATGACCAATCCGTATTGGCAAAGAAAATATGAGATAAATTCGGATAGCCGCGACCGTTTGATTGGAATTGTATCGGCCAGTTATCAAATTCTTCCACGGCTTAGAGGGATGATTCGTTCGAATGCTGATTTTAATTTCCGCAGAAACGATGAACGTGAAGCCTATAATGGAATTTCGAATTCAATGGGATCTTTTTCCAATGGCTGGTCGACGTACAAACAGTATCAAAGCGATTTTCTTTTTACTTATGAGAACCAAATCACTGATGATTTAATATATGTATTTAACTTAGGCGGAAGCACCTTGCAAAAACGCGACGAGACCACTTCTGAACGCACGGATGGAGGGTTAGCCATTCCTTACTTTTATAGTATTGAGAACAGCGTGAATCGACCGACAGTGAGCCATCGCTTAACCGAAAGCAGAACCAACGGATTGTATTCCTTTGTACAGTTTTCATACAAGACTTGGCTTTTCTTAGATGTAACAGCGCGCAACGATTGGAGCAGCACATTACCGAAATCGAATCGCTCCTATTTTTATCCCTCGGTGAGTTCTGGATTTGTTTTTACAGAAGCGTTGGATTGGAAACAAAATATATTATCCTTCGGAAAGCTTCGTGCATCTTTGGCACAAGTGGGAAGAGATACCGATCCTTATCGCACCAACTATTCCTATCCTGCTGCTGGCTCCTTCAATGGTGCGCCCATGTATCAATTGGATCCTTCCATTCCTTTGCTCAATTTAAAACCGGAGATTACATCAAACATAGAATTCGGAACAGAACTTATTTTTTTCAATAATAGAATTGGTATTGATATTACCTACTACCGATCTAATACCAAAAATCAAATTTTACCTGCCAGTGTTTCTGCTTCCAGTGGATTTGTAAATGCCATTATCAACAGCGGCGAAATCATGAACAAGGGAATTGAAATACAATTAAAAACCAAACCCATCGAAACAAAAAACTTTCGCTGGAATTTAGATTTCAACTTTGCTCATAACAAAAACGAAGTCGTTGCACTAACCAATGGTTTAGAAACCTACCAACTTTTTTACCAATGGAATCTTACTATTGAAGCACGTCCCGGACATGCTTATGGTGATATTGTAGGTTACGGTATTAAGCGTGATGCCAATGGAAACAAATTGGTAGATGAAAACGGATTATACATTCGCGATTCAAAACCGAAAGTATTAGGAAACTATAATCCTAAATTTACGGGCGGAGTACAAAATGGAATTAGCTATAAAAATTTCTCCATGGCTTTCTTAGTTGATTATCGCGTAGGTGGCGATATGTTTAGCGGAACCAATATGTACGCGAGTGGCTATTCTGGAAATTTGGAAAGCACATTAGATGGACGCGATGCTTGGTATGCTTCCGAAGCAGATCGAATAGCAGCGGGAGTATCGCCTGAGAATTGGGTTGCAACAGGTGGATATCTTGCAGAGGGTGTTACTGAAAGCGGAGCTGTGAATTCAATTTATGTAAATCCAGAATTATACTGGGGACAATTTTCTGAATGGACCAATGAGATTCACGAAGAATTTATTTACGACGCCAGCTTCGTAAAATTACGTGAAGTAACAATAGGTTATCAGTTCCCTTCACGCATCAGTGATCGCATGCATCTCCGAGGACTCAGTGTAGCTTTAACAGCGCGCAACCTCTGGCTCATTTACAGCGGCGCACCCAACATTGATCCTGAATCATCGTATTCAAATGGTAACGGTCAGGGCTATGAGATTTATTCATGGCCAACTCGTAGAAGCATTGGTGTTAACATTAAAATTACTCTTTGATCCCATCCACATGAAAAATAAATTCACTCCTTCCCTCCTATTCATTGCTTTCTTTTTATTGATGGCTCCGACTGCTTGCAAGAAAAGCATGGATGAATTAAATGTAAATCCGAACTCGCCAACGACTACTAATCCTGATTATCTCTTTACGTATTCTGTAGTAAAGGGAATGAACAGTTACATCACCAATGCGAATGTTCATTATTGGTTGATGATGAATTGGAATATGTATTTTGCTAATTTAGGTGGAGTAGATGCTGGGAAGGAATATGATAGCAATGATGGCAAAGATGCATTTTGGACAGAGCATTATTCTCAAGCCTTAATGAATGCACGCGAAGTACAACGACTCACGGCCGGCAATAATTATCTCATCAACAAAAATAGCATCGCTAGAATTTGGCAAGTCTATTTGTTTTCACAACTAACAGATTTGTTTGGCGATATTCCCTATTCACAAGCGTTACAAGGTGCAACGGGATTAAACTTCACTCCGGCTTATGATCGACAACAAAATATTTATCCAGCGCTCATCAACGAATTAAAACAAGCAACGGCAGCGATGGATCCAACGCAAGCCTTATTTCCAACGAATGTAGATCCGATTTATCAGGGCAATCTTTCTAAATGGACGAAACTTGCCAATTCCCTTCGTCTTCGTTTAGCGATGCGCATGAGTGTAGTAGATCCCACCAAAGCACAACAAGAAATTGCAGATTTACAAAGCGCCTCCTTTATCGCTACAAACAGTGAGAACGCCTTCTTTCGTTACAACGGAGAAATTCGGAATCCACTTTATGATTTAATTCAAAGTGGTCAAAGTGGTGGCAGAACCTATCCAAGTAAATTTTTAATTGACAAATTAAAATCCACTAATGATCCGCGCATCTCGGTCTTTGCACAAGTCACCACAGAATCTATTATTATTGGCATTCCCGATTATGATGGTGTGCCTAATTTAGTTCCGTCTAACTCATCCATATGGGGTAACTACAATACCGATGCATCTGATGTTTCCAAAATCGGGACTTGGTTTTTAAAACAAGATGCGCCTGGTGTATTGATGAGTGCAGCAGAAGTAAGCTTCCTTAAAGCTGAAGCCGCTTTAAACGGATGGTGGAGCGGTAGTGCGCAACAGTTTTACGAAGATGGGGTGACTGCCAACATACAATCTTACACAAGTTCAGGCATTACTGCAGGACAAATTACGAATTACGTTGCCTCACTTCCGCCAGTCAATCAAGAAAACATCATTACGCAAAAATGGATTTCCTTTACTTTTCAAAACGGTTACGAAGCCTATTCAGAATATCGCCGGACTGGATTTCCCGTTTATACTGATTACTCAGGAAATCCTATCAACACATTGGTCTTTCCTAACCGACTCACTTATCCACCTACAGAAGGGAATTTAAATTCGACGAATTACAATGCAGCGTTAATGAGTCAAGGTTCGGATGTGGCAGGGACGAAGGTGTGGTGGGATTCGAACTAATTCAGAATGCAGAATTCAGAATTCAGAATTAATTCTCTACAGCTATCGGGATAATACAGAATATAGAATTCAGAACTCAGTCGCGAGGCTTCGCGATTAAATATTAGATTTAAAAGTAGATATTATGAAAAACTGGAAAACGATTACGAGTGAAGATGATGTTCGAAAAATAATAGATGCTTCTGTACTCAAAACACAAATTATTTTCAAAGATAGTCTGAGTTGCGGCATTAGTGCATATGCAAAAGAAAGGTTAGCCGATGGCTCGAGTTTGCTTGCCCAAAAATCCGAATTCAATTATTTGGATTTATTACAATATCGTGCTGTATCTAATTTTATATCCAAGGAATTCGGAATTACCCATCAATCCCCACAAATCATTGTCATTAAAGATAAAAAAGTAGTTTATCGCGATTCACATCATTCCATTCAGACTGAAAATATTCTAAAGCACTTATAGTCGTATTTTTCACTTTACGGACAACAGCAAGTAACATCCAATTTTATGGAAGGCAGGCTCAATTAAGTGGGTCAATTTCTTTAGATTCGCTAGTACAACACTTCTTCTTTTCATTAGGGTTGAATTTTCATACCTAAAGTTTCATCACATGCTAAGCTTTTGGCTCAATTATAATTGAGGCGCTTCACTTCATTTTCAAAAAAACACACTTCATTTTGAATTAGCCACGCCTCATTTTCATAAATTTTAAAGCCTTTTTCAATTATTGGATGTTTGCAGTGTCAAATTAAAACAAATCAAAAACCATCAAAATGAAAAACAATTCAAATGAAACGAGTCTTTCTCGATTCAAAGCAACAACCGAAAATGCCTACTTAGATGAAATACTTTTCTGTACTGCACTTAGCATTGCATTCATCTGGTTTATTTCTCTGTTCTAGAAACTAAACTCCTAATTAAAAAATAAAACAAAAAAAATTAAAAAATCAAAAAAAATGAAAAACAAATTAAAAACAACAATTCTTGCTCTTATCATTTGCATCACCACTGCGGTTGCACAAGTTCCAAACATGATTAATTATCAGGGTGTAGCTCATGATGCTAGCGGAAATTCCATTTCAAATCAATTAATCAAAGTACGGTTAAAAATTCGTGATGCATCTGCATTTGGTACTGTAATGTATAGCGAAGTACGCAACTTAACAACGGATGCTTCCGGTTTATTTAACATCAAAATTGGTAGTACAGGTGCGAATAGTACTACAGGGTCTTGGGCAGCAATTAACTGGGCTAGCGGAAGTAAATATTTACAAATAGAAATGGATCCAACAGGTGGCACATCCTATATTAATATGGGAAGTCAACAATTACTAAGTGTTCCGTATGCACAACATGCTCAATCAGCCGGATCACTTTCTGGAACGGCAACTATCAATCCATCACAAATAAATAATGGTGGGGCTACTAATGGACAAGTCCTTCAATTCAATGGATCAAATTGGTCGCCTGCAAATCTCCCTACTGGCGGATCACTAACCCTTCCATACAATACAACAGATGTTAACTCAGTTTCCTTTGGTATTACGAATTCAGGGAATCTAGGTGGTTCTGCGATCTACGGGCAAGTAACAGCCAGTAGTACTACAGCAACTGGAATCAAAGGAGAATCGACTGGTTCCATGGGTAATGGTGTACATGGTAAAAGTTCAGGAGCAAATTCATTTGGTGTGTTCGGAGAAAATCCATTAGGCGTTGGTGTTAAAGGTACTTCCAATACTGCTGGTTATGCAGGTGTACAAGGTATAAATCCAATTACTGGTGGAAAGGGAGTTGTGGGTATTGCAAATAATGGCACCAACAGCATGGGTGTTGAAGGAAATGCAAATGCAGGAATTGGAGTAAGTGGTTATAGCAATACCAACCGTGGAGTAAGTGGTGGTTCAATATCGGGTACTGCGTTGTATGGAAACAGTCTTTCTGGATATGCTTTAGAAGCCAATGGAAATATCAAAATTTCAGGTGGTAACACTAC
>JBJXGU010000116.1:0-3132 GCA_046160245.1 Bacteroidia bacterium | reverse complement strand
AAGATCGCCATTCGTTGTGATTCTGAAAAGGTGCTTTTTCGCATAATCCCATTTTTTGATGAAAGTTAGTGAGTTCTGTTAAAACCCTCTACTTTTTAATGGTTGCGCTCGTGGGGAAGAGGACAGTGCGACGTTTAGGAGTACTTGTCGGCAGCACCTAGTTCGCTGTGATATTTATTACGCTGGCTGGTAAAGGATTATACCTGGCAGAAAGTTAAAATCCTTCAAATTATAGGTGTATATCGATATTTGATGAACCACAGCAGTCGCTCCAATTATGGCATCCGGTATCTTCAACCCATGGCTGAGATTGTAAGATTCAATAAACTCGATTGCTTTTTCAGAGACGGCGTTGTCAATCTGAACGACATCATAGAACTTTATCTTCTTTTTCATCTGGGCGAGCTCGTTCTTGTTGCCCATTCCCTGAAAAAGTTCCATGACCGTGACGGCAGACAAGGCAATTTCTGCAAGCCCAATTTTGTCCAACTGGGCTATGGTCTCAGCCCGGCCATTGAAGGCGCTGATGAAAATATTTGTGTCACAAAGTACCATATCAAATATTCCAGTTGCGCTGCCAGGCAGTTGAACGAATTTGCTCAATCGTCCTCGGATTATCCTTCCAAATGCCGAAAAGTTCCTTTGGATCTAGCCTTTTATCGCCTCTCGTAATGCTTGGAGCAAGGCTGACAGGGGATGACTGAACCTTTATAGTTTTGATATTCAATGACTTAAGCACTTGGAGAAGTTGCTCAATCTCTTTAATGCCCGATGTTTCGATGGTGACGGTCATAATATGCTAATTTAATGCAAATGTACAAATTTTGGGTTATACTTTTCTTCGAAGGCCGCTTTATCCAAGATTTTGTCGTTTTTTTAGCTCAACCACTGCTAGAGTTGCAAATGACTGGGTAAAGTACCAAAATATCCCAATGTATAGTATTGGTTCAATTGTTGCAGAGAAAATCCCAATTAATCCCACTAATGAATTTGATTTTTCTGTCCCCCAGTTGATTGCTTCAAAGCGAGGAAATATTATGAGATATACTATTGATAAAGAAAGGGCCCTAATAAAATCGTTACGTGCAATTAGAGAGTCTTGTTCATCAGATCGAGTTGTAAATTTGTAAAATATTACGAACACGCCAGTTAGTGAAGCAAAGACAATGAAAAGATTTGGAAACAACTTTGGCGGATGTAGATCATTTGAAATCTTGTTAAAGAATGGAAACAGTGGTGTGAATATACTAAGTAGTCCCCACACACTTGTGAGATACCTAAGGAAATCCTTCAAATTCCGAATTATCTCTTTGTATATTTCTTTTTCATCATTTGCCATATAATTGATGCCTTTTATTTATTTTTTGAAATCACAGCGAACGTGTGGATGAACGCCGTGCCGACGTTTAGGTGGCATGGCCGACCATGCTTAGTTGCATGCTGATTTAATTCCATTTAAACAATTTTTCATCAAATAATAGTAGTTTAGGGTCTGGTGTATTTGTTTCTACTGGTATTTTGGATTCTCTACGTAAAATCATAATTCCTTCTTGGTCTAGCCCCCTATTAATCAGACTATTTACAGATTGTGAAAGAATATTGGCTTTTTAAGGCCTTACCTTTGTGTCAGCACAAACCGACCGAAGGTGATCTTTACACTGCAGGTTAGGACATTCAGCTCGGGCCCGACTGTTTGTTTAGCATCGTTCTCCGCTTTTGTCATTTTTAAGGGGCATTTAGCCCCTTAAAAATGAAGCACAAACCTCCCTCAGGCTCTCATTGCCTGCTGGCTTACCCTATTTACAGTATGGCGTGGTATTGTTAAAATCAATCTTGCCTTTCGCTTTATCTTTAAGTGCGGAATCAGTTGGATATTTCCTTTCTCCCATTGATCTAAAAATGTCATGGGAGGTAATTTTGCAACCGATGAATGCACTCTCCGATAATTATAGAACGCCAGGAATGTTTCTCTCCATTCTACAAGTTGCTGCCTATTTTCGAACTCGGTGCCACGCATTGCAGCAACCAATATTGCATGGTATGATTCTACATGCCCATTTTCCTGCGGTGTGTATGGATGTGTAAATGTCCTAATAAATCCATTTTCCGCAAAGAATCCATGCAGTTTTTTTGCACAGAATTGAGGGCCATTATCGCTCCGTATCTCAATGTGTATGTCCCTGGCTTGGATACCCAATGGTTCTAAATACTCCTCTATTACCATTTTCCATGCGTGTTGGACTTGTACCTGTGTCATGGAATATCCATCTGTCTGTGCCAGGACAATTCGTGTGAACACATCTAAAATCGTGAGAATGTACACATACCGACTCTCGGTTTTGACCCATACTTGCTTGATATCCATCTCAAATACCCGAAATGGGCCTTCTGGTGTAAACATGCGATACTTTACCCATTGCTTCGATTCTCGATCTTGTTTCGGTCGCAGCAACTTGCCCGCTTTCATTAAGCGATACACCTTCTTGTGATTTATTTTAAACCCGTCCAATTGTAATTCCGCTGTCATCTTGTGATACCCGTAATCAATTTGAGGGTCTTCATACTTCGATCCGATGTACGCAGTTACGTCTTTATTACTCACCGCTTCGTTTGTGCCAGCCGATTCGCGCATCGTTATTTTACTTCGCTTACGACCTCGAGAACCTCCTTTAGCCTTGTAGTAATATTGATTCTTGCTTACACCACATATTGCCAGTACCCTATCCCGTTTCACTCCCTGAGCCATGTACCGGCGGACTATTTCTCTTTTCTCGCCCAGGGATATTTCTTTTTTAGCAACTCATCTCGCAGCGCAATTTCAATATCTTTCTCCGCCATGAGTTGCTTGGCCAACGACAATTCATCTTCCAGCCGCCTGATGTAATTTGAATCCTTTGTCGTGCGTTTCGACCTTAACAACCCCTCCGGGCCGCCTTGACGAGCCTTCTCTTTCCAGGAGTAAAATGTCGCTGGGTACAATCCATGTTTTCGAAGGGTTACTTCAACCCCTGAGTCTTCCGCTTCCTTGAGGATGGAAATTTTCTCTTCCTTAGTCCATGTTCTTCTTTTCATAATGCAAATTTACAGTCGGTTATTCTATAAATTTGTCCGAGTATTTGAGGGGCTTAAGCA
>JBJXGU010000115.1:0-3796 GCA_046160245.1 Bacteroidia bacterium | reverse complement strand
ATATATCCGCCATCCCATAACTTGGACGAGCGACGTAAAATATTTCCAATGTCTATTTTTTCCGCAATGATCGGACTAATATCTTTTTTCGAATAACCGTCTTGCTTATAGCGATAGTACAATAAATCATTTTCCTCATCAAGCCAGTGACCAATATTTTCCATCACCGTCACCGTATCCGCGTTCTCTCGTGGATGTTGTCCGATGCTTACTAAATCGTTGAAGAGCTCTTCTACATTCGTCAAGTTAAAATTTCCTGCTACTACTAAATTTCGGGTCATCCAATTATTTTGACGCAAGAAAGGATGACAAGTTTCGAAATTATTTCCACCAAAAGTGCCATAGCGTAAATGACCTAATAAAAGTTCGCCCATAAAGTCAGCGTTCTTTTTTAAATAATTTACATCATTTAATCTCTCTGGATTATTTTTTTGAATTTCACGAATGGGAGCATTGATCACACCAAAAATATCTGCAATCGCATTTTTTTCAATAGAACGATAGCGGCTCATGTATTTCTCACCTGGCTGCATATCCAATTTGATGCATGCCACACCAGCACCGTCTTGTCCACGGTTGTGCTGCTTTTCCATCAGCAATGAAAGTTTGTTCAGGCCGTATAAGGCCGTCCCGTACTTTTCGAGATAAAAATCAAGTGGTTTTAATAATCGAACGAGGGCAATTCCGCACTCGTGATGAAGAGCATCGCTCATGTTTCGTTTCTAAGTGGCAAAATTACGGAATCTAATGCTATTTTGCTAGAATCTTTTTCAACTGATCTTTTTCCAGTGATTTTTATTAGCAATTCGTTGTTAATGAATTAGGCTAGCAACTGACTTTGGTATGGAAATATTCGAATGAATACCTGTAAATTTGTGAGATTCCATTAATTATGAGAAACTATCCCCGAAGTATCATTTTTCTCTTTGTACTCATCGCCATTGCATCTTGTACAACCGAGCCCAATTTGGAAACTGTTCCAGAAATTTCTTTCTTCACAGATGTACAACCCATCCTTTCTTCACATTGTAATTTTAGTGGATGTCATGGAGCCAATCCTGAAGGACCTGGTTCATACCAAACTTACGACCAAGTAATGGGATCCATTAAAGCTGGAAATGCACATGGAAGTAAATTGTACCAATCCATTACCCGTCGAGGTTTTGTGGAGCAGCGTATGCCGCCAGCTGGTTATCAGGAAGTGAGTTCTGAAAAGGCAAAACTAATTTATTGGTGGATTGAGCAAGGGGCAAAAAACAACTAAGTACATTATGAAAAAAGTGAATAGAAATAAATCTACATATGGGGCACTCGCTATTATTAGTGGCTTTTTATTTTTTATGTCGTCATGTTATTACGATAGCGTGGAAGAATTGGATCCTAATTTTGGACAGATTGGAAATTGCGATACTTCCGGTACCATTTCCTTTTCTCAGCAAGTAAATCCTATTATAACTACTTTTTGTGGCAGCACAGGTGGTTCAGCTACTTCTTGTCATGGAACCACTTCTACCAGTGGTATTCCTTTGGTTTCATATTTAGATATTTCAAGTTCGGCAAGTGATAATTTGATGGATGCCATTCGTCAAATAAATGGTGCTTCTCCAATGCCCAAAGGTGGCGGCAAGCTCGATAATTGTAGAATTGCAACTATTCAAAAATGGATCGACGAAGGAAAATTGAACAATTAATCGCTATGAAAAAATCTTCTTATATCATTCTGTTATTCTTAAATTGTTTTTTCTTCTCCGCATTTGCACAAGAAGATTTAGACAGCATCTTAAATAGTGCCGAGGAAAAACAGAAAGTAATTACACTCGCTACCTTTAAAACAACACGTGTTATTAATTTCCATACTATTGAAACCGTTGGAAAACGTACACTTGATTTCAGAATTTCACATCGATTCGGTGTAGTGAATTCAGGCTTGGATGATTTTTGGGGAATCGATGGTGGTGCAAGTATTCGATTGGGTTTAGAATATAGTTACGACGGTCGATTGATGGTTGGATTCGGAAGAACGAGTTATCAGAAACTGTTAGATGGATTTTTAAAGTATCGATTGTTGCGTCAAACCGAAGGCGGTGAAATGCCATTAAGTGTAACTCTTTTCGCAGGGATGTATGCTACGATGGCAAAAGATCCACTTAAAAAAGTTACCGGCTTCGATCGATACGAAAATTTTTACAGTAGACTTTCCTACAATTACCAAGCAATCATTGGTCGCAAGTTTGGACCTAATTTCTCAGCTCAAATTGCGCCGTGGTTTGTACACATCAACCAGGTGGATTTGTTGAAAGATGCAAATGATATTTATGGATTATCAGGAGCTCTTCGTTACAAATTCACAAAGCATATGGCGATCACGGTAGAATATGCGCATCGCATGAATGATTATACCGATCGTGATTTTTATGATTCGTTCGGAATAGGTTGGGAAATCGAAACTGGCGGTCACGTGTTTCAAATGCATGTAACCAACTCTTTTGGCTTAAGCGAAAATCAATTCTTACCCTACACCGATACCAAGTGGGGAGATGGAGGAATCCGTCTGGGATTTAATATTTCGAGAGTGTTCACGCTTTAATGGAGAATTCAGAATTAAGAATTCAGAATTAAGAATTAAGTTTATCGTAGTATGTCAGCTTCTTCTAACTCGTAGCTGCCATCGGCAAGCTCAAGCAGAATATGAGAACTTATGATCGTAAACATACCATCGATAGGCAAAACCTACAAGAGAGAGAATAGCAGCTAATGATATATTAATGCTATAAATTATAAAACTTAGAAGTAAAATTTGAAGAAACAATTAATAATCTTTTACTAAAATTTCGGTAGGGATGCCCAACACTTCGTTAAGCTTTCGAATCATTTCAAGTGTTAGTTTTCTTTTTCGATTAAGAATTTCACTCACTCTACTCTTTAGGCCCATCACCTCTGCTAAATCTTTTTGTTTGTAACCAAGTTGCTCCATTCTAAATTTGATAGCTTCGATTGGATCAGGTAAGTCAATTGGAAATTTATCTTTTTCATAATTGTCAATTAAAAGTGAAAGTAATTCTAACTCATCTCCTAATTTCGAATTTCTTTTTGCATCAAATATTATATCAAAACGCTTAAGTGCTTTTTGATATTCCTTTAAGGTTTTAATTACTTTCCATTCCATTTATCAAATGTTTGTAGCAAATTAGGTGCATAATATTTTTTTGACTTTTGTATCCTTAGTGTCCTTTTGTGTTCTCAAGTGACCTCTAGTGTTAAGAATTACGAATATTAAGTGAGGGAAATTATTAATTCATTGGAAAATTCTACAAGAACAATGATTTCTCCAAACTCAACCACTCCAACGCAGATCCGCTCAATAATCTCTCTTTAATTTTATCATCGTACGGCATCGAATCGATTAACTTGCCCGGTTGTAATTCTCCAAGCGGAAATGGATAGTCGGTTCCTAATGCAAGCTGATTAGGTCCCATTAAATTCATGAGGAAGTCGAGCATCAAGGGATCGTGTACCAACGTATCCAAATAAAATTTATCTAAATATTTTCTTGGGTTGATGTTATTATCGACCGCTACTAAGTCGGGACGTACATGGAAGCCATGCTCTATTCGACCGATGGAAGATGGAAAAGATCCGCCTCCATGCGCGAAAGCAACTTTTAGTTTTGGAAGTCTTTCAAAGATGCCACCGAAGATCATCGAGCAAATAGCAAGTGATGTTTCAGCAGGCATTCCAACGAGCCAAGGAAGCCAATACTTACTCATCTTCTCCTTCGCCATCATATCCCAAGGAT
>JBJXGU010000114.1:0-6611 GCA_046160245.1 Bacteroidia bacterium | reverse complement strand
AGATTCAATAATTGGAGATTTGAATTTTTCAAATAACAATCTTACATATTGTTTTGCTATTGTTAATAGTTATGATCCAAATGATAAGATGGTTTTTCCTTTTGGGCCAATTGATTCTACTCAGTATTGGTTAACTTATTCTATCCGCTTTCAGAATACCGGTAACGCCCCAGCGCAACATATTTATATATTGGATACACTTGATCAGAACATCATCAAAAGTTCGTTCGAGCTTTTGGCTTATAGTCACGAACCTCAAATACAAATCATCAATAAGAATATTCGATTTAATTTTCCAAATATCAACTTGCCCGATAGTGTCAACAACGAACCAGAAAGTCATGGTTTCGTTCAATACCGAGTAAAACGAAAAAACAATCTTCCCATCGGTACACAAATTCACAACACGGCTTACATTTATTTTGATTTTAATGCCCCTGTGCAAACGAATACTACTGTAAATGAAATTGCAGTAACTTCTGGTGTTGGAGTCGGCGAGTACCAAAACCCAATTCTATTTTCCATCTTCCCAAATCCATTATCGAGCGGACAAATACTCAACATTTATTTCAATTCATTTGAAAAGAAGAAAGCAGAATTAAGTGTGTATGATCTAAGCGGAAGAAAATTGTATGCTCAGTTTGTGAATGCTTCTGAACAATCTCAAACAATATCCTTGCCGTATATTTCTCCTGGCGTTTATTTAGTGGTGTTGAACGATGGAAAACATCAAGCGCAACAAAAATTTATAGTGTTGAAAAATAGTAACTAGAAAAAAAATCATGACTAAATTTTTAAAAGTAATTGCAATATTTATTGTTTTAAGTCTATCCTCGTCTGCACAATTTCCAACATCAAGCGGATTTTATTTTGATGGAGTCGATGATCGTGTTACTATTCCGAATATTCCTGCATACAATAATTTATTTAATAGTGATTTTTCAGTCGAGTTTTGGTGTAGACCAGATAGTGGAATAAGCACGCATAATGTGATGGCAATAGGAGATGGAACATCTTCTGTTCGTATTGAAATAGTATTAAAATCAAATGAAGTTAGTGGAGTTTTTTGGGATATACCGTCAGGAAGAGTTTTTTCCAATACCACGCCGTATTCTATATATGATGGAAAGTGTCATCATTTTGTTTTGGTGGTTAAAAATAAAACAGTAAGGTTGTATACTGATGGTGCATCCTTTTCCAATTTTTCAAATACATACAATTTTCCTGTCATCATGAATCCGATGATTATTGTTGGACAAGACTATATAAATCCACAGTTTAATAGGTATAAAGGATTAATTTCAGGAATTCGATTTTGGAAGAAAGCATTATCGCAATCTGAAATTCTGAATTCATACGTTGCTCCCATGCCTCAAACAATGGGAGTTGTATTATTAGTAGCAGATTGGAAATTTGATAATAAATACAAGCAAAAGGTAGAAGATTACTCTACCTATTCTAATTTTGGATATAAAGGTTTTGGATTAACCACTGAGTCGAGTGATCCTAGTTATTCGGTGGGTTGTCAGAGTTGTATTGGTTCGAGTATCAGTATTCAGAAATTGTCGAGTACAGCGTTTTGTAACGGGGACAGCGCTACATTAAAAGTAAATATTCCATCCACATTTAGTTGTCAATGGTATAACAGTGGAATTGCAATTCCTGGTCAAACAGATTCAATCTACATTGGTAAAACGAATGGTGTTTATTCTGTAATATTAACCGATACAGGTGGCTGTAAGAAGTATTCGGATGCAGTTGTTTTAAGAATTTATTTTGGTGAAGTTGGAAAACCAATTAGACCTGGGGTAAATCCTAGTTCTTTCTTGCCAGTTACATGTTGGTGGCCAGGTAAAATAGATTCTTTACAAGTTGGCTATAATCCACTCTATACTTATCAATGGCTCAATTCTGGAGTAGCTATTCCTAATGCTAATAAATACAAATTAACAGTAACAGATACCGGTGAATATACTTGTCTAGTAAGTGTTGGATCATGTTCACTGGAAACGAATAAACATTATGTTAGAACTTTGCGAGCCACTATTGAACCAATAACACCTCCTATTACATGTTTAGATACGATGGTTAGTTTGGAGGTTGATCTACCATGGCAATATATACCACAGTATGTTTGGAAAGTAAATGGTGTTGTAATTCCTAACGGAAACTCTAGATATTTAAATACAAGTTTAACAGGAAGCATAACTTGCACGGTTACAGATTCAATTTATTGTCCACTTCCTGCAATATCACCTTCAATTTTTTTGGCACATAATTCACATCCAAATTTGTATATCAATGCTTTTGGTTTCCCTTTAAATGTAGGTCAAGTGATTAATAATTGTGTTGGAAATAGTCCTTGGCAATCGCTTGAGTTGGTGGACTCGTATGGTTTTCAATATAACGATCCCGGATTACAATCAGTTGCTTGGTGGGGCGATTATGCATTTGTTCAAACGGGTCAGAATTCAATTGCAGTTGATAAGTCAGGCTATTACGAGGCAGATTATACTTCAGTTTGTGGCAACGGAACTGTTAGTAAAACAGTTCTTTTTACAGGCCCGAATGCAATACGAACTAACATTATTGGGCCAATTTCTCATTGTGATTCTTTGATGCTATCTGTTGATGCTCCCAATTATCTATGGCCGGGTTATCAATGGTATTTTAATAATTCTCTAATTCCTGGAGCTACGAGTTATTATCATTATGCAAAAACATCTGGTCAGTATTTTTGCGTGATGAATAATTCTTGCGATACGATTGCTACTAATTCTCGCTACGCTAACATTTTATTGGGTAATTATAAAATTAATCCTGTCAATGGTACCGCAATTTGCAATGGAGTTCCAAAGCAACTCCAAGCTAGCGGTGGAAGTTCATTTCAATGGAAAAAAAATGGAGTTGTAATTCCTGGAGCAACTTCAAGTTTGTATACAGCCACATCTACAGGAACATATTCATGTTTAATTAATGGAACTTGTGGGTCAGTTTCGGATACGGTTATTATTACCAACGGGACTGCTTTGGTTCCTCCTGTTGTTTGTATTTCAGGAGAAGATTCAATATGTCCTCCATCGAGCAATAATATTTATAGTGTGTCGGCTGTTTCTGGTGCACTTCATTACTCCTGGATTTTACCAACCGGCGCTGTTGCCATTTCAAATCTTGATTCTACTTCGATCAATGTTGAATTTCTATCTAATTTTTTAGGTGGGATTCTTTATTTTGTTGGTATAAATGATTGTGGAGCTGATACACTTTGTAGTTTTTATATTCACAGTTTACTACCGAATCCTCCCGTTTTATTATCTGGAGATCTTTACGGACTTTGCAATGTTACAAAGACTTATCGTTGTATTCCAAATCCATTGTTTTCAAGCTATGTTTGGAGTTTTCCTCCCAGTGCAACTATCCTTAGTGGTCAAGGCACAGATAGTGTAGTAGTGTCTTTCGGAACTACGGTTATTTCTGGTGGTTTAAGTGTGTATGGTGTATCTACTACTTGTATGAATTCTCCCAGTTTAAATATTAACCTGTATAGTTCTCCTCCCCCTGCTGGATCAATTGTAGGAATTACGAGTGTTTGTGCAAATCAATCTAGTCTGACTTATTATATTCAACCGGTCCCAGGTGCAATTAGTTACCAATGGACTTTGCCGCCAGGGGCTATACAAACTTCAGTAGGGAATTCTTATTTAATCACTATAACGATGGGCTCAAGTTCAGGTCAAATAAGGATAGCGCCTCAGAATATTTGCCAGATTGGAACACAAGTTTCCAAACAGTTAAATGTGGTTTGTAGAGAAGGTGATGTGAGTGGAATAGAAAATGAATTTCAAATAATTGCATCAGCAGAAAATGGAATTCTACAATTTCAGATTGATGGATTAAATGAAATAGGTGCTGTT
Source organism: Bacteroidia bacterium (assembly GCA_046160245.1). Lineage (GTDB taxonomy): Bacteria > Bacteroidota > Bacteroidia > AKYH767-A > OLB10 > JAJTFW01. The sequence goes on along the minus strand of JBJXGU010000114.1, from coordinate 2,697 downwards.
AAAGTTGTTAATTCTATGGGACAAGTAGTAACTGAACGCGATATTGCATCTAATGAAGTTGTACAACTTTCTGGACTTTCTCCAGGGATGTATTTTATTACTTGTATTTCTTTGGGAAAGAAACAAACTCTTAAGGTTGTCGTTTACTAAGTAATTTTAAGTTCAAAACCACTCCTTCCATTCTGTGTTTATCTTTATATAGTATCTCTTCGTACAGGTTGATATTTTTTTCAATAGTCTAAGTAAGGTGAAGTGAGAAAGAGTTTAACCATGAATTATTTCCCTAAAGGCTTCCCGCGCCGCAAAAGTTGGTGGTGCTGTAATAGCTTTGAATTAGTGCACCGATGAAATAATGTTTCTTTCGCCCAACCTTCACTAACCGCGTGCGCTAAAGCTCTAGCGGTGGCACAAGTTCCTTGCTTCGCCGTCCGCTTGTCGCAAAAGCTTTAGCGGAGGCACAAGCTACGCTTAGGCAAGTCGGCAGGCAGGCGCTAATTTTCGCTGATTTTTTATGATTAAATAGGATTTATATATTTTAGAGCCTATAAAGAAATTTTTCTCATTACCCTGTGCTTGGTGAGGAGTGCGCATTTGCGAGAAAAATGATTGATGTCGAAGTGGATTTCAAATAGTTTCGAAGAGTCTAGTGCTACTCCCCAAAAACAAAAAACCTCAGTGTTTAGCTGAGGTTTTTAATCGAAGATTAAATTAGGTTTATAATTTGGAAACTTTCATTGTGTAAATGGTTTCATTGGATGTTACTACTAAGAAGTACAGTGAACTGGTGTAATTTCTTAATGATACATCTATCGTTTTAGCTGAGATGCCAACATTTTCCAATAGTAATTTTCCGTCTAATGTATACAAACGTACGGTAACCTCGGATTCAACCTCTCTTAAGTCAATAGTGATTTTATCATCAGTGGGGTTAGGGAACACAGGAAGCGTTGTATGCGTATTAATATGATTCAAACCGGAGAGTACCATGTTAATACAATTGGATGTAGTAGTACAACCATTATAGGTAATTTGTACTCCATAATTTCCATTAGTGGTAGGTGTAAAATTTTGGTTGGTAGCTCCTGTAATAGGACTATTCCCATTGTTGCAATCGATCCATTGATAAGTCGCACCACTTTGATTTGCGGATAACATATTAGTAAATACAAGTAATGTTGGGTCGACTTGAGTAATGGTTAAGTTTAACGTAACTGTTGAATCGCAACCATTGGCTGCCATCCCACTAAGTGTATGGGTAGCTGAATTGTTGTTTGTAAAATAAGTATTTCCATCTATCCAGGTGTAAGAGCCACATGCATTTTGTGTATCAGTTCCTGTTGCTGGTTGGAGTATCGTTAAATTTAATTGAACAATAGAATCGCATCCATTAGCTGCAGCACCAGTGAACGTATGAGTTGCAGTGTTATTATTGGTGAGATATGTATTTCCATCTATCCATGTATAAAATCCACAACTTTGTTGAACGTCTGTCCCAAATGTCGGTTGATTAATCGTTAAATCTAAGGTGACAATTGAGTCACATCCATTAGCAGCACCATTGGAATAACTATAGGTAGCAGTATTGTTGCTGCTGGTATAGGTGTTTCCATCTATCCATGTAAAATCTCCACAAGATGTTCTTGTATCTGTTGCAAGAGAAGGTTGCAAGATGGTTAAGTCAAGAGTTACAATGGAGTCACAACCATTGGCCGCTGCACCTGAATAAGTATAGGTTGCTGAATTATTATTAGTAGTGTACGTATTTCCATCTATCCAGCTAAAATTCCCGCATGCTGTTTGAACATCAGTGCTGGTGCCGGGGTTTGTAATCGTTAAATTTAATGTAACAATTGAATCACAATTGTGTCCGCCACCCGCTAAGATTGTATGTGTTGCCGAGGTATTACTTGAAGTATAGGTATTCCCATCAATCCAGGTGAAAGAATTACATGCTGTTTGGGTATCTGTGCCAGTTAGTGTTACATTTAGTAAAGAGGTTAATTCTGATCCTGAAAGCGCACGGTTGTACACTCTAAATTCGTCTAAAAGCCCTCCAGCCGGTGCTCCAACTCTTGTGTCGTAGCCCATCACTTTAAGTGGGCCAGTACCTACAATATTGGGAGTGGTCTGCGCAACGGTATTTACTAATGTTCCATTCAAATAAGCTCTTACTTCATTAGCTACGTGGTCGTAAACAAATGCATTTAATGTAGGTGTAGTTAAGGCTCCTCCCGAAAGTAAAATGTCAGTCAGACCGCCACCTCTCATTATCCAGTTGTTTGCTCCAGCAACGCCATTGGTGAAGCATCTAAATGAATTTGAGGTTATATCTCCAAAAACATAATATAAGGTACTGTTACTGCTAATTCCTGACGACCAAAATGCAATGGTCCATGATGTACCTGCTGGAAGGTTAGTAGCCCATTGCGTATTTAAAAAATCGGTGGTAGAAGTCACTCCAGATCCAACGAGTGCACCGTTACATTGGCCACTGCCGCCTTGAGTTATTCCACCCATGATGGTAGCTGTAGCAGTACCCGCAGGTGGATTACTCGCATAATTTGTTTGGGTGACACCTGCTTCATTGAACTTGTAATGTAATAGCTCAGGAATTGGCTGTGCCTGTGACGTTAAAATAGTAGAAGACCAGATTAAGCAGATCGCTATAATTGGACGACATAATAATTGGAAGTAGAA
>JBJXGU010000113.1:0-14006 GCA_046160245.1 Bacteroidia bacterium | reverse complement strand
AGTACGATTGTCCCTAGCACGCCGTATATCAATCGTGAATTTTACGCGTTGGGCATTCATCCTACTGATGGAAGTATTTACGGAGGGAAATCGAGTTTTAGTAGCAACTCGCATATGTTGCATTATACTAATGCGGGAGTGTTGATTGATTCATCAACGGTGGGAATTGGACCGAGTAGTTTTGTGTTTAATTAGAAAAAAGTAATCCGTTGTTAGGGGATGAAGAACTTCAGCCCCTAACAACGGATTACTTTAAAGAAGAATGTATTTTCATTTTCTGCGGATTCTGTCTACAATCAAAAATATCTACAATGAAAATATTATCATCAATTATCCGATAAATGATCTTGTATTTGCCTTCTACTAGATACCTATGCTATTGCTTTAATTCAATTAAATTCTCCTCAATAGGACCTAATAAAGGAGACTTCGATAGTTTTTTTGTTGCACCTAAAATAGACTTCCTAAACTTATCTGCTACCTTTGAAGAGGCTACAAGTTTATAATACAAATAAATATTTTTAAACTCTAAAGTCGCAAAGTAAGTCCAAATAATTTCTCTCATTGGAACTACCAATTTTTAGATTGCTTCTCCAATTCCTTTTGAGTTAAAACATGCCCCTTTTTGATTTGCTTATTTGAGAATTCAACTCTTTCTACCATGTCATTTTTTGTGAAAATTATATCATTTGGTTTGACATCTTTTATACTTTTTTGAAAGGTAGATTCAATCTTATCGAAAACCTTTTCGTCTTGTACCCCTAACAAGTATTCAATTAAATTCATTTTTCTTAATTGGAGGCTCATGGATTTCATAGTTGGAAACTTTTTATAAAGATATGTAGATTATACTTTTTTTCAAATTATTGATAGAAAAACAGCGAATAAAAGTCCAAACTATTCAAATAATTGGGCTTTAGCTTTTTGCAATTTATTTATTCAGAATAAGTTCATTCGATAAAACTACATTACTCTTATGATTCGCACGATCGCGGATATAAAATTCGAAGCGGCCGATGTTATCTAATAAAATTAATGCACTCGTATAATCCATTCGATACGTAACTGTTGCTTCAATGCTCTTGCTATTTCCAGCGGGTTCGATGTATTGCATGCGCTGATTGAATTTTACTTGAACACTATCAAAATAAAGAAGCGTATCACAAGCGGGAGTTACTTCAACAACTTGCAGCCACAAATTTTTCTTTCTAAAACCAGCACCGTTTTTTACTTCGTAAGCCAAATACAAATTAGCATTATCGGCACCGCAGCTATTATCAAATTCATTATCGGCTAAACCAATATCACCATCGCCATCTTTAATGGTAAAAATGAAATCAATTGCCGTATCTTTTCCAGTAGTTCCGATGTAATTCTCAAAGCGTTCAAACTTAATTTCAGGAATAGGACTAAACGACTCATCCTTACCACAAGAAGCCAAAAAGGCGATGACAGCGAATAAAAGTAAAATTCTGGATTTCATGATACGAAGTTATGAAATTGGGAACAAATAAGCACAATTTTAAGGATTAGGCAAGTATATTAACTCAGAACGCGATTTTGGGTCTAATATTTCATTTGCCAAGTCCTGTACTTCCTTGCTGGTGATTCTGTTGATTCGCTCGTTAATATCCTTTAGAGTAACAATTTTACCCAAATTTAACTGACTTTTCGCCACGGACAAGAGCACGCTCAATCGATTTTCTTGGCCTAATTGAATTTGCCCAATCAACTGCTCTTTGTATTGCTTAAAAACCGTATCGCTTAATTTTTTATCCATTAAAATATCCAATTCCCGATCCAGCAATTTTCGGGTTTTGGCAAAATGCTTTTCATCGGTTGCAAAATAAATATGAAACACCCCGGTATCGGTATAGGAATGAAATCCAGATTCGATGGTATAAGTGAATCCATGTTTTTCGCGAATGTTAAGATTCAATCGAGAATTCATTCCAGGTCCGCCCAATAAATTATTGAAAAGAATTAAGGTAAACCTTCTTGGATCTTTTACGCCCAGTGCCGGTCGACCCATGATATAATGCACCTGACTAATACTCTTCTTTTCGGTGATGAGCTGAGGTGAATATTTCTTAAACGCACTTCTTTTAGGAGGTGATTTTTTGTGTTTCTGCACTCCAAAATATTTTTCCGCCAACCGAATCACTTCCTTCATTCCGATACTTCCACTGACGGCAAAAATCATATTCGAAGGATCGTAAAGCGCATCTACATAGTTCAAAATATCCTTGCGTTTGAATTTGCGAATGCTCTCTTCTGTTCCTAAAATATTATGCCCGAGGGTGTGGCCTTTGAATAACTGACTTTCGAAATCATCAAATATTTGCTCGTAAGGTGTATCCTGATAAGCCCGAATTTCATCGGTGATCACTTCCTTTTCCTTTTCAATTTCCTTTTCTGGAAAGATGGACTGAAAAGACACATCAGCAATCAAATCCACGGCTCTTTCAAAATAGCGATTCATCACCGATGCATGCAAACAAGTTTCTTCCTTGGTGGTGTATGCGTTCAATTCCCCGCCCACTACTTCCAGTCGATTGAGGATATGAAAAGATTTTCTGTTCTTGGTTCCTTTAAACAAAGTATGTTCAATAAAATGAGCCAAACCATCTTTACCCTTCTCTTCATCGCGTGTACCGGCTTTCATCAACAAACCACAATGCGTCACCAAACTATCGGGGTAATGCATATAGAGGACGGTTAACTTGTTGGGGAGTACGCTAATCTCAGGGATGATCATAGGGCAAACTTATTGATTAAATCAATTGTGAAAGTCATGAATAAATAAAATTCAGTTCTGATAAAGATTTTTTCAACCTGCCTGCCGGCAGGCACTATAGGCACAAAAGGTAACTATAGAGCACAAGAGAAATAATTTGAAATTAAGGCTCCTTAATTATAATTGCTCCACTCGTTACTACATTACTCTTATTCCCAGCACGGTCCTTTACATAAACGGAAAAAGTAGCAGACTCTTGAGCTAGGCTGGTGTCGGTGCGGGCAACGGAATTTAGTACCACTTGCAAAGTGCCCTCAATAGCAATGGCAGAACCTGTAGGAGCTAATTGCTGGATGCGATAATCGTAAACGATGCCAATGCGATTGTCAGTAATGAATAAATTTTTTACGCTGGGATTATTTTCACCCAAATCGCCGTCGTTGTCGCGGTATTTGATATTGAAGACTAAGGAATCATTAAATTCAACTACCATCTGTGGAGTAAGTGAAAGCAATTCTATGGTAGGTACTTTGTTTGCAAAAGGATCGTCGTCCTTTTGGCAACCAGAGCTCAATGAAATTCCAGTGCTTATGATCAACAACAAAATTGTTGGGCGCTTGAATATATAATTTAGTGAATGGATATTCATCATGAATTTCTATTGGACAATAAATGCAAAATACGTTTTATAATAATCGGGCGATTGATTTTTGGGAAGTTCACTGGGCAAAGCTTGGAATCCATCGTTCATGTACACTCTGAAATAAACAGTAGTTCCTGCACTCCACTGACTCGTATTTATGATGGCTTGCCAATACGGAAATGGTATCGGTGTACTCCAAAAGGCATTAATCGTTTGCGCTCCCACAAAATTATTAGGATCTAATGACCATTTAATTTTATGCTCGGTAAAGTTAATGGGATCAGTAGCTGTTGTTCCGTCCGCTGTATCTAATGCCACTAAAACAAGGTACATGGATTTATTTGCAGGTGCATAGAATGGTAAGTACCCAATTCCATTTTGCCGACTAGTATCTAAGCGATTGTACAAAGAGTCGGTTGCAATGAATCCAAGAATATTAGGAGGAAGATTTGGTTTTTGCGGCAAAACTCCATCAACATCCGGACAACCATCTTGAATCCACTTTCTGATATTACCCATATCTGTACTGCCCAATCGAACACCATTGGATGGCATGTAATCGGAAGTGCTCGTTGTTAATCGTTCAATCAAGAATGAGGTTGATTCATTGTTAGGAATGACACGATAATTGAAAAAATTAACAGAGTCGAGCGTTTTTTTATTGACGCCCATATAAATCAATGTAGAAAAACTACTTTGCACCGTTCTAAAATCGGGTTCAAAAGTTCCATCATGACAACCGGGATTTGCACACTTAGGAAAAAATATATTTTTATGGAGACCTGTGATAGAAGCAGGATCCGGAATAGAATCCTGATTACCTCCATTATTATAATTGACACTATCGTAAGGATTTTCGGGAGTCTCTTCTTTCTTGCAAGACGAAATTATAATCAACAACAAAAAAACCATCTTCCATCCATTTCTATAAACAAAATTTTGTTTATGAAATGAACAGCTTGACAAGAACAGATTAAATAATTTTTTCATCCTTAGTTCGTTTAGAAGAAAGCTTGTGCTAAGTCGCACTGATTATAATTTTTAATGCCTGTACTAGCGGGAATACTATTATCGAAGCCCAAAAGATTTGCAATAGTCGGTACAATCTCTGTACTTTCCCCGCTCAAGCTATTCACGACAAGTCCCTGCTTGACAATTGTAGGCGGACCAACTACCAAGCAAAATATTTCTCGTGCCATTTGATCGCCACTCACCCCATCAGAAGGAGAAGTATGATCTAATGCCAATCGACCGTACGAATCAATGGAAGTATTCGGATTGAAATTTCTACCGTGCTCAGGTGCAATGACCATCACTGTATCGTTTGCCATTCCCGGTGTACTTTGAATTACACTCCACAAATGAGCGGCTGCCCAATCAGCTTTACGCAAATTATTGGCATACGAGCTAAAATTAAAATGTCCAATATCTACATCTTGCATATTTACCGTAAGCAATTCCGGTTTGAAGCGTTGGATGATTTCTTCTGCAAACATTACATTAAACATATCGTTATTCATAGAAGCACCTACACCCCATGGATTAACGAACTGCCCTGACTGAGCCTTTGTATATAAATCACTAATGAACTGTTGCAACTGTGCTGCTTCTGCTGGAGAATTTGTAATTCCTGCAGATGGATTCGTATAACTCTGATCAAAGTTTCCGTTTGCGAAATTTCGAATGTTCGCAAATGCAGCTTGCTCATTTGCAGTAAAAGAAGCAGGATTTCCTAATGCATTAAACCCATCTTGAGAAATTAAAAAATTAGGAGAGATGAAATTGGCTCCATAGCCAGCACCATAATTGGGATCGCTTGAATAATTTAATGCAGGATAAGGTCCGAGTGTATTGGCTACCCACCAACAATTCAGTGCAGTTTGTTGCGGACTATTGTGCTTTCGATAATATTCAAAGATGGTAGGATTACGAGGCGCCTCGCGAATATTTAAATCAGTACTTACGTATTGTCCGGTTACTGCAACAGTATGTCCGTTATAATGTCCTGTAGGTCCTTGCTTATATCTAAATTGACGAAACAAAGTTCCATAATTTTGCAAAGGCTGAGAGAGAGGTCCAAGAGGAAGAAAATCCATTGCTGGTAAAATATCGTTTGAGATAGCACTTCCGCCACTCAACATATTCGGCATTAAATTACCATCGTTGAATTGCACCGATTCCAAATTTCGCACACCACCTGCAAAAAGCAAGAACACCACGTGATTCACTTTTCGTAATCCACTTGCAGCAAACAATCGACCACCAGGCAATAAATACGGAGCTGCCATGGCTCCTGCTGCAGTAAGTCCTATATTCTTAATAAACCGACGTCTATCCATCTGCTTCTTTTATTTAATAGTAACGGTACTCATTAGAGGTCATCAAAGCATACCAAATTACTTTGCTTGTCATGGATGCATTCAACCTGATTTGTTCTTTCAAATAATATTTCTCGAATGCGTTGGCATCACGATTAAATAATTTCTTATAGGTATTATTAATGTAGAGAGTGGTATCACCAGCAACATTGGTTTGAGCTGGAATTTGCACACCCGATTTAGAAAGAAAGTTCAACAAGATGCGATCTTCAATCATTTTCTTATCGCCAAAAGCAACGTACACGGTATTTAATTTGCTCAATTCCTGTTGTGGAATTTGTGTTCCGAAAAGATCTGCCCAAGCGATGGTTAAAAATTCGACCGTGCTCTTTGCATTCGACTTAATACTTCCCGGTGATTGCACCGTTACTGGATTTACTTCATACAAATAATCAACTTCCTTCTCACAGGAAGTGAAGAGTAGAGAACAGATAACGAATATATATGTGTTTATTCTTTTCATTTGCATCTCTTATTTAATTCCAACAAACTCATCGGTTGCCAAAACATCTTTTTGCACGGATTCAAAATTCAGCGTATTCTTATATTTTAAAGCAGCAGCGCTCATCTCAATTGAATTGGGAGTTCTCAACAAATAATCCTTAAAAACTCGGATTACCGATCCTTCAAAATAATCATCAGAACTAAAAAAGATATTGAGATAATCATCTTTTGAAACTCCAGCCTGTAAAAACAAAACGGTATTACTACCATTGATCATTCCAACTCCACCAGCTTGTTCCGAAAATGTTGGATTACGATCCAAAAAATGCTGGAAACAAGAAGTCACAAAATTATCAGGACCCATATTGATCTGATCATAAAAATAATTGTTCAACATATGTGCTTGCATTTTCCGTATAGAAATGGTACCGGCAACGTAATTATAGGAAGCATTGTACAGAGTATCCAATCGATCTTTCTCTAACTGAAGTGCTGGCCATAGCGTGATATAGGTAGAATCATTTAGGAAAAAATCGAAGATGGCCATTTGATTGATCACATCCGATGAATCGGTACTACCTAACAATTGAATTCTCCACTTTTCTACTTGACGCCATTTATAATCGGAAGTAGAGAAGACTGTATTCAAAAAATCGTATCGACTACCAAGATCCAATCCATTTGCCTCTAAATTATTTACTGCTGTTTGAAATTCTGATACACTTGGCTCTCTTCCTAAAACAAGGATAAACGTTTTGTTGACATAATCTTCATAAACGTTCGATTCAATAGTAGTGTCAGGAGGCGCTACATTGCCAGAGATAGCTTCCAGCTCCGTTTTGGTGCAGGAATTCAATAAGAAAACAGCAACAAGAAAGACTCCTATTTTCATGCAATTCATATCCCAAATTTAACGATTGACTTTATTAAACGCAAAAGTTCCTTAAAAACTTATGCACGATCAAAGATTAAGAGAATATTTTCCCAATAAAGTTTAATTAAGACCTGAAACTAGCAGCAAGAAGCTTGCATTCAATTACCTGCGACTGATTGAATTCCAAGGCCATCTTTTTGTAATTCAATAAATCAATAATGGTTCCAACGAAGCAGAGTCCAGCCGTAAAGAAATACAGAATACCCATTCCAATTTGTCCGAGTAGAAATCTTTGAACACCTGCCACACCCACAAATCCGATGATACAACAAATTAAAATCGTTTGTGGATCCTTTCTTCTTCCTTGATAAAGCAAGAGAAAATTACGTTGAGCATCCTCATTCAAATCCTTGATTGCTTCTTGAATAAAAAGCATTTCTTCTGATTCAATTCCAGGTAAAGAGAGTAATAAATTTTTATCCATGATTATTTAGTTAACAATTAATTTACATTGAACTTTAGTTGATATTTCAAATATTCCAATCGGAGCAACTGTAGGATTCGATGCATTAAAACCATCAACCCAAAACCGCCGAGAACATGTGCATTCCAAGATGGTAAAAATTCCCCATGCAATAAGAATGAAATAGAATGACCCAATCCACAGCCCGGACACCATGCAAAACCCAGCCCATTAAAAACACAAAGACTCATGTGCTCTGCATTAGGATCAATCCCTGCTAAATACACAAGTGAACCGATCCAAACAATCAGCTCGAGCGGGAGTTTTTTAATGATTTGCATCTGTTAAAAATAGAAAATATGTATCAAACATCAATCAATTTAATAAAGAAGTTGACCAAAGTGTATAAATTAAGCTCCGAAATGAAAATCGATTTTAACACTAGAGGGCACTAGAGAACACTAGAGAACACTTGAGAAAAAAACAAACACACGAGGCACTAGAGTGCAAACGAGAATGACTTTTGTGATCTTTAATGCTTGTTTTTAGATTAAAATTTACTCATAAATAAATTAATTCTCGAATTGAAAAAAGATGTTTGCCACATTCAAGTTCAAGTCTCTCCCCTGCCCTCTCCAATGGAGAGGGAGTTCTATTATGTTTCGAAAAATAAATCAATTCTGAATTCTGAATTCCTAATTCTTAATTTATTTGTTCATTTCACGAAAGTTTTGAAAGAACAAGGGTATTGTCTCTATTCCTTTCATAAAATTAAAGATACCATAATGCTCATTGGGGCTATGAATTAAATCACTATCGAGACCAAAGCCCATCAACACACTTTTTAAGCCTAATTCCTTTTCAAACAAAGCAACGATGGGAATACTTCCACCGCCTCGAGTTGGAATTGGTTTCTTTCCGAATGTAGTTTCCATCGCTTTGCTGGCTGCTTTGAATGCGATAGAATCGGTAGGCGTTACCACAGGCTCACCACCATGATGCGGCTTCACTTTTACCGTAACGCCCGCAGGAGCGAGGCTGCTGAAATGTTGAGAAAATAGTTCAGTTATTTTATCACTCGACTGATTCGGCACCAAACGCATCGAAATTTTTGCATATGCTTTAGATGGCAATACTGTTTTTGCTCCTTCTCCAATATATCCACCCCAAATTCCATTCAATTCAAACGTGGGACGAACTCCAGTTTGCTCCAACACAGTATATCCTTTTTCACCATGAACATCACTCACATCTAAATCCGTTTTATATTCGGCTAAATCAAAGGGAGCTTTGTTCAATTCTGCACGCTCATCAGCACTCAAAACCAACACATCATTGTAAAATCCAGGGATGGTGATATGATTGTTTTCATCTTTCATCTTTGCAATCATCTCACACAAAATTTGTATCGGATTCGCCACGGCTCCACCATAAACTCCACTGTGTAAATCGCGATTGGGTCCGGTCACCTCTACTTCCACATAACTCAATCCACGTAAACCAACATCAATACTTGGAATATCATTGGCGATGATGGAAGTATCTGAAATCAAAATCACATCACCGGTTAATCGGCTTTTATTTTCGCGAATCCATGTTCCCAAATTGGTGGAACCTACCTCCTCTTCTCCTTCAATCATAAACTTCACATTACAAGGTAAGGAATTCGTCTTCATCATCGACTCAAAAGCCTTCACATGCATATATACTTGACCTTTATCATCACAAGATCCTCGGGCATAAATTTTATCATCCTTTATAACAGGTTCGAAAGGTGGAGAATCCCAAAGATTTAAAGGATCAGCAGGCTGTACATCGTAATGCCCATACACCAAGACCGTTGGCAGTTTTGTATCGATAATTTTTTCACCATAAACGATGGGATGTCCGGGCGTAGGACAAATTTCAACCTTGTCAGCACCGGCTTCTTCTAATGACTTTTTGATGAATTCTGAAGCTCGAACTACATCGGCCTTATACTTAGAATCGGCGCTCACTGAAGGAATTCGCAATAAATCCATCAATTCAGAGATAAAACGATCCTTGTTTTGGTTAATATAATCTTGAATGGTATTCATAAATTGGGTAGTTTTGTTGTTGCAAAAATAGTTGTTCTGAAGCTTCAAAAAGAAAATTAGCAACCCTAATTCATTTTATGTGGCTTTAGCACTCTAAAACTTCTGAATTCAAACAATGCTCTCCAAATCAATTCATTCATTTATTGGCCGATGCACATCAGCACTTTTGATACTGTTTTTCACATTTTTAATTACCCACTCAGAAGCACAAATTCCTACTAACGACAATTGCTCGGGCGCCACTTTTATCTACCTCGACCAAAGTGGTAATACCTGCATCAATGACGACAATTTAACGGCTACCCCCGATGGAATTTCAAATGCTTGTGATGCCGGGGCAACTCCACCTTTACCTGCCGGCGGAAATGAAATTTGGTATTCGTATGTTGTAACGGGAACTGTAAATACGATTACGATTTCTCCAATTGGATTAACTCCAGCACAAAAAGTTTCAGTAACTGTAGTGAATGGAAATTGCGCAGGTGGCGGAACTCCCAATGTTTGCAATACAGCATTAACAAATGTAGATCCAGCATCGGTAGCTTTCACCTCTTTTGCAGGAACACAAGTTTGGTTTTATGTAACCTCGCTCGAAACAGATGGAGAATTTTTAATTTGTGTTTCAAGCACCAATGGATTTATTAATCCAGGTATCGATTGCAATAGCGCAACAGCTCTATGTAACACTTATGATTTTAGTAGTCCGGGGAGTTCGCAACCCGGAATTTCTGCCGTCCCTTCTTGTTTTAACTCTCCTCCTGTACGACCTTTTTGGTACAAGTTTAATGTTGGATATAATGGACCATTAGAATTCACTGCTTTCCCAACCAATATTGGTGGTTTTAGATGGGCACTTTATAACATTACCGGGGGATGTCCAGGAACTGAAGTAGCGTGTAACAGTGTGTACGATCCGTTTCAAGCATTTGGAATGTCGAGTTCTGTCGTGAACTGTACCAGCAGTCCCTATTGTCCGCCCATCAATGTAGTATCCGGAAATAGATATGCTTTAATGATTGATGACACGAGTCAAACTGGATCTGGTTTTGATTTTACGTGGGGATTCGGTGTACGCATGATGCCAACTGCTGATTTTACTGTGGACAGTTTAATAGCTTGCGGTTCTTTGACTGCGAACTTTACAGACAATAGCGAATACAATTCTTCTACTATTTGGTCTTTCGATTTTGGCGATGGTAATCCGCCCATAAGTGGCGTAGGTGCTAATTTTAATTTACCCAATCATAATTATGGTCCGGGAACGTATTTAGTTTCATTAACGTTGACAGAGCTAACTGGATGTTCTCATTCTTTTAGTCGACAAATTGTAGTGAAGCCCAAGCCGGTGGTCACTTTCACTATCAGCGATGATAGTTTATGTTTTGACGGCACCAACGCAGTTACAACCGATTTCACAGCTAACTCTTCCGATCCCAATATTTTTTACGATTGGATTTTCCCTAATAACTCGGGCTCCTTCGTTACCGGGTTTGGACAAGCCACTGCATATTGGAATACAGCCGGAAATATTATTGCAGGTTTACAAATTACCGAAAACGGTTGTGCATCGGATACAACAAAAGATACCGTACATATTTTTAATTTGCCAACAGCTAATTTCTCCATGCCCGATACGGCATGTACCGGAACTAATGTTACTGTAAATTATACCGGATCGGCAGCGAGTACGGCAACCTATGCCTGGACCTACGGCGGGGGAACCGTAAGCAATTCAACTAATCAGCAATTCGACATTAAGTGGAACGCTGTTGGAACCTACTATTTGAATTTAGCAATTGTAGAAAATGGATGTTTAGGTTTTCCTTATGATGATTCCATCAAAGTTTTTCAAACACCGAACATAGCCATCAACGTTAGTTCTCCTGTTTGTCAAGGAGAGACACTTACTTTTATACCCTTAGCAAGCGGTGCTCCAGCTGGATCTACTTACACCTGGAATTTTGGAACAGCAACCTTAGTGAGTGGGACTCCTGCAGATGGAAGTACGGGCACCTTTACATGGCCTACTGCGGGAAATACTTTTATAAGAGCTCAAGCCACCTCATTAGAAGGATGTAAATCGAATATAGATTCCATTCCAATTGTAGTGCGTGCTAAACCCAATGCAAATTTTACAGTGAGCGATACAACAGTTTGTGGTAGCGATACCATTGTTGCAACGTACACCGGATTGATGCCAGTTACTGGAAATAATTTTACATGGGATTATGGTGGTAACGTTTTAAATATGGCCACCAATCCTCTGGGACCTTATCTTATTAATTTTCCTGCTAACGGCACCTATGCGATAACGTTAGTTACCAACGATAATTTTTGCAACTCCGATACCATTCGTAAAAACATTTTGGTGGGAAGTTATCCTATCTCCAATGCGGGGAATGATTTAACAACATGCTCTAATCAACCGCTTGCTATAGGAACAACAACTACAGCTGGATATACCTACAGCTGGACAAACCCCTCTTTTTTAAGTTCGGGAACAGTTTCTAATCCGCAAGCAACCGTTCCAGTCATTGGCACTGCTGATACCACAGTACGATTCATTGTAACAACATCTCTCGGGTATTGTGATCGAAAAGATACTATGTTGCTAACAATAAATTCTGTACAACGCGCATTTTTCATTCCACCCAATCCTCAATGCCAAAGAAATAATGCTTTTGATTTTAGTCCATTATTCGGTGTGGTTTCCGGTGCAACATTAACTTGGATTATCGGAACTGATACTATTGTATCTCCTACTATTCAAGATTACAATTTTACATCCACTGGT
This sequence comes from Bacteroidia bacterium, assembly GCA_046160245.1. Classification (GTDB taxonomy): domain Bacteria; phylum Bacteroidota; class Bacteroidia; order AKYH767-A; family OLB10; genus JAJTFW01. Next base: position 1,595 of record JBJXGU010000113.1, on the reverse strand, counting down.
CCAAAGTCCATCATTTTACAAACGCAAACTCCAGGTTGTCCTCCCGATCAATACATTGCCAATGTAGTTGTAAAACCCAATCCTGTTGTGAATTTCAGTGTAAACCAAAATACGGGTTGTGCTCCTTTAGATGTAATCTTCCAAGACTTGAGTCCAGCCATTCCCAATCCAACTTACTTGTGGAATTTTGGCGATGGTATCGTTTCATTTATAAATAACCCAACACATACCTATCCAAATCAAGGAGTGTATTTACCAACGCTCACCTTAACGAGTGCAGATACATGTAGTACAACCGATACATTGGTTGGAGGCATCGCAACCTTCCCAATTCCGGTGGCTTTATTCACTGCAAATCCATTAGTCGCAAGTGAGTTAAATCCGGTCTTTAATTTCGAATCTGCTTTTTCCAATAATGGATGCTATTTCGATTTTGGAGATGGAACGGGCGATAGCAGTTGCAGCACATCACATGTTTATCTAAGTGTTGGAGAATATACTGTGACGCTGTACACATTCAATGCGGGCGGTTGTCGAGACACTTTCCAATTAGAAGTGAGAGTTACACCCAACTACTCCTTATATATTCCCAACGCATTTACACCTAACAACGATCAAATTAATGACCGCTTATCCATCTATTCTGAAGGTGTAAATGAATTTAACATCAAAGTATACAACCGTCGCGGACAAATTGTTTATGAGAGCAGTGACACCAAAGAAAGCTGGAACGGGGAATTTTTAAACGACGGTGAAGAGTGTATGTCGGGCGTTTATGTTTACGAAGCATTAATAAAAGATTTCAATCGCAAGAAACATAATTTGAAAGGGCAGATTTATTTGCTGAAGTAATTTTATTACGTACCAGCTTATCAGAACAAATGAGTTTTTCGTTCGCTATAATAAAGCTGCTAACTGCTGGCTTCTAGCTTTTAGCTTCTAGTTTTTGACTATAAGCTTTTCGTTTCTGTCTCCTGTCTTTCCAAATTGATCGTATAAATTTATGGACATGACCCCAGCGGGGTCAAACCTTATTAGAAAAGAAATGTATTTTTTTATCCTGGCCCCATCGGGGTCACACAACCGTTCGGGAACAAACGCCGATGCTCTGACGATGTGCAACCCCGCTGGGGTTGGGTTGTAATTTTTTTTACGCTTCGCTAATGAGGTGGAAACCTCTAGGGTTCTTTTGAAAATGAAAATATTTTTATCAAAAGATTAATTAAAGTAAATTTGATAAAAGCAATCATGAATACAGCAATTTTAATTAATTCGAAGCGATATGTCCCAAAAAGGTCAATCCTCAATTGAAACGAAAATGCAATTTTTAGTCGTGACCCCAGCGGGGTCAAATATTTATAGAAAACAAAATGGAATACATTTTATCCTGACCCCGACGGGGTCACATCAGTGCGATTTTAAAGAAAAGTGCAGTAAAAATAATCAACAAAAAAAATCTAGCATTTAGTTGCGAAGCTTCGCTACTAAATGCTAGATTATATTAATTACTTCGATTGAAAAAACTATTTCAATTGAATCGTGAACGTATAACCATTAATGGTCACTTTCGCAATAGCATCTCTTAAACCATTCAC
>JBJXGU010000112.1:0-5648 GCA_046160245.1 Bacteroidia bacterium | reverse complement strand
TTTTAAAAATCACAAGGAGCCTAGGGTTTAAACCCTAGGCTCCGAAAACAAATTCATACCATCTTTTAATTGATGCGCATCATCAATGGATAAATGATTGTGTCTGCAAATTACAATGGCATTGGTTAATTCCACTCCCGCTTTTTTTCTTTCATTTAGGAAGATGGATGTAAATGATAATTCAAAAACCAAGGCTGGTTTAATATTCCGCACCGGTCCAAACTTCTCGAGTGTGTTTTGCTTGACAAAATCATGTATAAAGAGCCGATCTTCTTCAGCCAACAATTCGGAAACTCGTGCAATGGGAAGCCAAGTGGAATTATGTTGGACACCAAAAGTGTATTCTTCACCAGCTCGATCGCTACTGTAAATCCCTAACTTTACATACAGCAAAATAAGCAACAAGGTATGTGAATCATTTTTCTTCAAATATTTTTTTGGAAGCTTGTTTGAATCTAGGTTAGTATCTGCCGAAATTATTTCGACGCCAAAACTCCCATTCATGCGATGTTCAATTTGATAATTATTCAATTGATCCCAAGTGGTGAAATCAATCGCTTCATTCCAAACACACATCGAATTGGGATCATCTAGAAGTTCGAAAAATAAATCTTGGGTTGATTTTTCTAATCTTTCAATGTCGAATGTATTCACTTTCCTTTGACTAAATTCCGAAATAAAAAATCGAATTGGAAAATCAGTCATCACTTTTGTGGTCACTTGCCTTTTACTTTCGCGCTGTTGAAGAATGACTTTATCCGCGCCCTCTTTACTCCATCCGACAATAGTTCCACTAACGATACAACCATCAGGTAGGGAAAGAAATATACTTTCTATCTCTGGAAATCGATTGAATAATAACTTTTGATTATGACCCCATACAAAGACTTCGCCCTTCACTTTTACAACTTGAACTTCGATTCCATCCATCACCCATCTCGCTTTAAAAGCGTTTGGATCAAGAATCGATTTTAAGTCCCCCGACCAATCCTGAAACTCATAAAACAACTCTGGCAAAGTCCAACCTTCACTTTCAAGAAGGGGTTTGCGCAACTCACTTAAAGTCGATTTCATTGGAATCCATTTTGAAAGTCGAACACCAACAACACCTTTTTCAAAGCCTGTCCACCATGCGAAAGCTTCGACTACTTCATCGAAAGAAATTTTAAATTTAAAAACGCCACAAAGCAGCTGATTAAAAACAATTCTTTCCTCTGTACTTAAAATCGACCAATACTCGAGAATTACTTTCTGCCGATCCACTACATTCAATTTTTTCATCGATTCTAAAAGCAAAAAAATATCACTCAAACTAATAGAAGCATTGTTTTTAGGGGAAGGAATAATCAAAGAAACGGTGTCTAAGTAATTATTTCCACGAGAAAGACATTCATCAAACATACACGAATTAATATTCGCTAAGTTGCATGCTAATAATCTCAATTCTTCCTTCTTCATTACAGACTTCAACTTTACTCCCATCAAAATGGAACAGACAATAGGACCATCCTTTTCACTGACAGATCCAAAATAATTTGCAATGGCTTCTACTCTTCGTGGTTTACGAGTTTCTTGTTCAAGTTCTATATATAAGTTGGCGAAATTCTTCATTCTTCACTTTCCATCTGGGAGCTAAACAAAGTTTCCAATTCATATGCCTCCTTTCCTTGTTCTCGCAACCATTTCACAAAGGGCTTAGTAAATCCATGCGTAATAAAAACTTTTTCTGCGCCACTGGCATCAATCGCTTTATTTAACCCATCCCAATCGGCGTGATCGCTGAGCGTAAATCCACGCTCCGCCGACATTTGATATTTCCCTCCTCTAAAATTCATCCATCCGGATGCAAATGCTATAGAACAAGGATGAAACATCTCCAACATTGTTTGTGCAGAATTTGGAGGAACGATCAACAATGCGTTTCGGTAATTCGAGGCCGTTAGATCCTTATGCCAAATTAAATCTGCGGGAAGATTGGGAGTGAAATTCCTCACGGCAGCATTCATGGCACCTACCACAGGATGAACAATCACTGTCCCAATATCTTGATCCAAGTGCTTCAAAATGCGTTGCGCTTTTCCTAAACTATATGCCATGATCACAGAAACAATTCCATCGGCAGCATTTTGCTTCCACCAACGATTAATTTCGCTATACACTTCGTACTGATCTTTCCACCTATAAATTGGAAGTCCGAAAGTTGATTCCGAAATAAACGAATGACACTTCACCGATTCAAACGGAGCACATACGCCATCATCTTCTAATTTATAGTCACCAGAAATTACCCAAACTTCACCTTTATACTCCAACCGAATTTGTGAAGAACCTGGAACATGTCCTGCAGGATGAAATGAAATTTGAACACCATTGTAATGAATAGACTCACCATACTTCACCCCTTGCGAATTGATTTTTCCTAAACGAAGATCCAATAAAGGGATACAGTGTTCGTGCGCAACATACAATCCATTTCCACCGCGTGCATGGTCGGAATGCGCATGCGTAATCAATGCCTTCGGAACCGATTTCCACGGATCGATATAAACATCGGCTTGCGCGCAATATAGTCCTTGCTTAGTTAATTCAATGAGTGCCATAATTTCATTTGCATTGGAAAGTTAAAAAAGCATTCCATACTTCTCCGCTCAAAACTCACAATAAAATGATTCACAGCGACCAATTATTTATGTTGACGATGACACAATCAATATTGACTCAACATCGAAAGAAAACAAACTACTGTGCCTTTAGTAAAACAGCAAGTTCTTCAAACATTTGCCAACTCAAAGCTTCTGCTCTTAAGTCGAGATAAGGAATATGTGAAAAATCAGCAGGTAAAATAGGACGCAAGGCATTACGCAACGTTTTTCTTCGTTGATTAAATCCAACTTTAACCACAGTCGTAAACCAAGATTGATCCACGCGCATGGTCATGCGATCGTTTCTTTTCATTCTTAAAATTGCCGACTTCACTCGTGGTGGTGGAGTAAATAGATGTTGGTCGACTGTAAATAAATATTCAATCTCAAACCAAGGCTGCAACAACACACTTAAAATTCCATAATCACGATTTCCGGGAGGTGAAGCAATACGTTCGGCTACTTCCTTTTGAAACATTCCCACCATCAGCGGCACTTTATTCTTGAATTCTAAAATGCGAAATAATATTTGTGTAGAAATATTATATGGAAAATTACCAATGATGGCAAACTGATTCTCGAACAACTCGTCCAAATTCATCTGCAAAAAATCACCTTCAATCAATCGATCCTTCAATTCCGGAAAATGCAAATTCAAGTAAGGAATAGAATCACGATCGAGTTCTACGGCATAAGTTGTATAAGATTTATTTGGCAACAAATACTTGGTAAGCACTCCCATCCCCGGACCAATCTCCAACACATCATTCACACCATCGGGCAACTCTAAAGCTTCCACAATCGCCTGCGCGGTATCCTCATCATTTAAAAAATGCTGACCTAAAAATTTCTTGGCTCTTACATCGCCTGGCTTCCAAGTCATACCACTTCCAATAAAGTGCGAAACGCAGTAAATTTTCCACCATAATGTTTGGCGGCATCTGCTTGCAATGCGGGTGCAAACTCATCACGATAACGTTCATAACTCTCCATGTCGTGACAAGTATATTGGATCGCATAAGTGAATCCACCTACTTCCTCCGCCAATACGCGACAAATACGGGCTTCAAAAAATATTCCCACCTTGAGTACATCTGGAATATGTTTCTCTTTCATCCACTTCAACCACTCTACCGACACATCTTCGTCAATACTGACCGTTACATTATAGATAATCATTTTTTAAACTTTTTGCAGATACCATAAGAAGTTAAGTGCATTCTAGTAAGTAGTTTTAATTATAGTTCTATTTCAAAGTAAAGCTTATTGGTAAATCGTAGCAAGAATCAACTGGTTGCCCATCTTTTTTTGCAGGATTCCATTTGGGCATATTTACAATCAATTCCCATGCTTCAAAGTCAAGGAAGGTGTTTACACCCCGACGAATTGAGACATTTTTGATGGAACCATCCGCCTCAACAATAAATTGTAGATAAACTCTTCCTTCGATTCCTTCTTCTCTTGCTTCAGCTGGATATCTTACATTAGAAATAAGGTACTGATAAAATGCATTTTCATTGTCTCCATATTGCGCTACTACAAAACTATTCGAATTACCATCTTTGATTACGTTACTACACAATGTGCTAATTTGTTCATTCGTATATACCAATTTTGAGAAGTCTCGTTTTTTTTCAAGAGAACAATTCTCATTGTTTGTGGTCCAGACTCCAACTGGAATATTATCCTTATAATTTTTATCACTCAACAAACAATTTTTAGAAAGGTTAAAAATTTGAATGTTTACTATGCCGTCAGCGCCTTGGGTCTCTACCTTTTTAAATTTTGCTTTCTTTTCTTCTACTTCTTTCGTCAAATAAGAATCCTTGTAGTAGGTTTCATTTATTTGCTGTGCATTAACAACTAATCCACATCCTACAAACAAAAAAATTAATAGTTGTTTCTTCATTATAGTTTGTATTAATAATATTGAATACCTCGTCATATGCAATTTAATTTACAAGCATCCACTCAATTAATTAATTTTATCTCCGCGCAATGTTCTGAATCGTTTTCTCGCATCTACAACAAAAAGACTTCCTGGATATTTAGTGAGTAGAGTTTCATACAACACTTTTGCTTTTTCCTTATCGTCCAATTTATTTTCATTTAAATCAGCCAATTGAAACAAAGCATCATCCGCTAAAATATCGTCAGGATACTTATCAATAATATCTTGTAAATAGACAAGCGCTTCTGTAAATCTTCCTTTTGATTTTAAAATTTGCGCTTTCTTAAACCATGCTTCATCGGTGAGTGAATGATTGGGAAATCCATTTATCAAACTGTCCAAAACGATTAAGGAAAGGCTATCTTTATTCTGAAAATCCAACAAATCGGCTCTGGAATAAACGATCATCGCTGCATTGGAAGTATCTAAATTTGTATTGTCTGTAATCAACAATGCCAATGACAATGCATCATTAGAGATCAACTGACTCGTGGCTGATTTCAACACATTTAGTTGATCTTTTGCCCAATCGAATTCACCCAAGTAATACGACAATCTTGAATTGCGAAACTTTGCTTCACGACCTAAAATATCATTCTTAAAATCTTTGTCAACTTGTCCGTAAAGAAGTGCTGCATCCCACACCAGTCCATCAAAAACATAAATATCGGCAAGTTCTAATTTGCATTCTGCTTTAAACTGCGATTTTAAATTAGGTAACTCAATAGTTTCATTTAACAATTCAATTGCTGTATCCGTATTGAATAAATAAAACGCTTCCAGGTGAGCGTATCCCCGAATGAGTGGTGCTGTAGCTACATTTTTTCCTAACTCCGATAAGGTAGTAACATAATCTTGTTTGAGTCGAAGTAAATCGGCTTGTGTATAATTTCCTGAAGTAGTTACACGATCATTCACCGCATTGATTAATTCCATGCGCGCTGTAGTGTAATTAATATTCAACGAACCCTTTTCAACCACATATTGAAAACATTTTTCTGCGGTTAAGAAATCTCTATTGCTAACACTGGTTCTTCCTAAACTTAATAGTCGAT